>JAKSCU010000524.1 GCA_022360435.1 Bacillota bacterium | reverse complement strand
TCCACTTCCAGGGTGTAGTCGTCCACCACTTTAATGCCCAGGTCTTTGGCCTCGGCTTGCCCTTCATTGTACCGGGGAGCGTTTTTGATATAGAAAAGCTGATACGCGTATTCGGAGGCGGTATCCGGATGCAGAGCCCGCTTCCAGGCGTAATCAAAATCCCCGGCTGTTACCGGCTGTCCGTCGGACCACTTGGCGTCCCGGCGCAGGTGGAAGGTGAATTTGGTTTTGTCCGGGGAAATATCCCAGGATTCAGCCACGCCGGCTGCCGGCCGGTCGTTTTGGTCCAGGACGGTCAAGCCCTCAAAACAGGCGTAAATGATGGTGCCGCCGTCAACGGTGGTGTTTAGGGCGGGGTCGATGGATTCGGGTTCTTCACCGTGATTGTGCCGCAATATCTTTTGGCCGCCTTCTTTGGCGGCGTCCCGGGCATCCCCACCGCCGCCGCAACCTGCCGCCGCCATCAGGGCCAGGGCCACCAGAATTAACAAAAACCTTTTTGTCAAATTAATTACCTCCTCCATGGCAATACAGGTGATATTTAAGACTCTCCCTTTAATTTCTTCTTGGTTCTCCCTTGTTTTCCTTTGCCTTCTTTGCATTCGGCCAAGTTAAACTTTACCCGCCAAGTGGCAGGCCACCCGGTGGTTTGGCGCCAACTCCACCATTTCGGGAACCGATGCGCCGCATGCTTCCCGGACGTACCGGCACCTGGTCCTGAAACCGCAGCCGTCCGGCGGATCAATGGGACTTGGTGTTTCTCCCTTGAGTATGATTCTTTGTTTTTGCGCGGCGGTGTCCGGGTCGGGCACCGGTATCGCCGACAGCAGGGCTCTGGTGTAAGGGTGCAGTGGATTGCGGTAAAGGTCGTCGCTGGCGGCCAGTTCCACCAGCCGGCCCAAGTACATTACGCCGATGCGGTTGGAAATATGTCCGGCTATGGAAAGGTCGTGGGCGATGAACAGGTAAGCAAGCCCCAATTCTTGCTGCAGGTCTTCCAGCAGGCTCACTACCTGGGCCTGGGCGGACACGTCCAAGGCGGAAACCGGTTCATCGCAGACGATGAAATCGGGGTTGACGGCCAGCGCCCTGGCGATGCCGATGCGCTGCCTTTGGCCGCCGCTGAATTCGTGCGGATAGCCGTTGATATGGTCGGGGCTCAGTCCCACCTTGTGCAATAGTTCCATAACCAACTCCCGGCGCTGTTTGCCCCGGGCCATTTTATGAATTTTCAGGGGCTCGCCGATGATATCGCCCACCGTCATAAGGGCGTTTAAAGAAACATAAGGGTCCTGAAAAATTAACTGCATCCGCTTGCGCAGGGGGAGCAATTCTCCATCAGTTAATGCGGTGATGTCAAGACCGTTGAAGAATATTGAACCCGCCGTGGGCTCGTAAAGCCTGAGCACCGTCCTGCCCAAGGTGGTTTTGCCGCAGCCGCTTTCTCCCACCAGCCCCAGAGTCTCACCCCGGTTGATGTGGAAACTGACGTTGTTCACCGCTCGGAGAACCGTTTTGCCACCAAAAAACCCCTGGTTTAGGTAAAAATGCTTGACCAGTCCCTTTACCCGCAACAGTGTTTTGTCCTTCGCCAAATTTAACGCCCCCTTTCCACTTGTGGAGCGCCAGGATGCAGCAGCCAGCAGGCGGCTGCATGTCGGGCGTCTAACCAGGTAAACGGGGGTTGTGACTCGGCGCAGATTTGCATGGCATACGCGCACCGGGGGCAAAACGGACACCCCGCAGGTGGGTTCAGCAGATCGGGCGGCCGGCCGTCTATGGGAACCAGTCGTTTTTTATGTTGGGCGTTGATGTTGGGAACCGATTTTAACAACCCCCGGGTGTAGGGGTGTTTCGGGTTGTGGAAAACCTCCCGGGTTGTTCCCTGCTCCACCATAAGCCCGGCGTACATGACGGCCGTCCGGCTGCAAAGTTGGGCTATCACACCCAGGTCATGGGTGATTAAAATGATCGAGCTGTTCAGTCTTTCCTTTAAATCTTGCATAAGTTCAATAATCTGGGCCTGAATGGTTACGTCCAGGGCCGAGGTAGGTTCGTCGGCGATGAGCAGCTTGGGTCGGCAGCTTAGCGCCATAGCGATCATGACCCGCTGCCTCATACCGCCGCTGAACTCGTGCGGGTACTGGCCGAACCTTTTTTCCGGGCTGGGGATGCCCACCAGGGAAAGCAGTTCCACGGCTTTTTGCCTGGCCTCTTTGCGGTTCAGCCTTTGGTGGCGGCACAGGGGTTCCATAAGTTGGTTGCCCACGGTGTATACGGGATTGAGTGATGTCATGGGATCTTGAAAGATCATGCCGATGTCTTTGCCTCTGATTTGCCGCAACTTTTTCTCCGGTGCGTCGACCAGCTCGAGTCCCTCAAACAACACTGAGCCGCCCACCACTTTCCCGGGGAAGGGAAGCAGGTTCATAATGGACAGGGAGGTAACGCTTTTGCCGCTGCCGGATTCGCCCACAATGCCGATGGTTTCGCCAAACCCCACGTAAAAATTGATTTCCCTGACGGCTTTAACCTCACCCAGTTGGGTGAAAAATGACGCGCTCAAATTTTTTACTTCCAGCATATTGTTCATGGCTCTCCTTACTTGCGCAGGCGGGGATCCAGAGCGTCCCGCAACCCGTCGCCCAGGAAGTTAAACGCCAGCATGGTGATGGAAATGGCCATGGCCGGGAAGAAAAGCATGTGCGGGTAAGACCTGAAGGCCGGCAGGGCGTCGGAAGCCAACATGCCCCAACTGGCCATGGGGACGGCCACCCCAAGACCCAGGAAGCTTAAGAAAGCCTCGGTGAATATGGCCAGGGGGATATTCATGGAAACGGTTATAATGATGGGTCCCATGCAGTTTGGAATCAGGTGCCGGAACAGGATTCTGGCCCGGCTTGCCCCCAGCGCCCGGGCCGCCATGACGAATTCCTGTTCTTTCAAACTCAGTATTCGAGCCCGCACCACTCGGGCCATTTCCAGCCAGTACACCATTCCCAGAGCTATAAAGATGCTTTTCAGGCCGGGGCCGATAACCACCATCAACAGTATTACGTATAGCACCAGCGGAATGGAGTAAAAAATATCCACAATGCGCATCATTACGTTGTCCACCCGCCCGCCGACAAGGCCGGCTATACCGCCGTACAGCACGCCCACCGTCAAGTTGATCAGGCTGGCCGCAAAGCCTACCGCCAGTGAGATTCTGGCCCCGTGCAAAACCCGCACCAACAGGTCGCGTCCCAGGCTGTCGGTACCGAACCAGTGCTGGCGGCAAGGTCCCAAACCCTGCTTGTCCAGGAACTGGTCGGAGTGTGTGTAGGGTGAAAACATAGGGCCGAAAACAGCCAGCAAAATAATTAAAATAATGGTGTACAAACTCAGCATGGCCATTCTGTTATGCCGCAGCCTGCGCCAGGCGTCGCTCCAGTAAGTTTGGCCCGGCTTGTGGAGGTTGTTTGTTTGGCCGTGACCCGGCGGCAGGGGGACGAATTTCCCTTGGTGGGCGGCCGGTATTTTTGTGTCATTGTTTGACGTGGTATCAGTCATAACTTTAGCCGCCCCCTATTTGCCGAGCCTGATGCGCGGGTCGACAAAACCGTAGATTATGTCTACCATCAGGTTGATAATCACCATCAAGGAGCCGTAAAAAACCGTTACTCCCAAGATTACGGCATAATCCCTGTTCCAGATGCCGGCGACAAAATGTTCGCCCAGGCCGGGGATGGCAAATATTTTTTCAATAACGAAGGATCCCGTGAGCATCCCCGCTGAAATGGGTCCCAGGTAGGTAACAATGGGAATAAGGGCGTTTTTCAGGGCGTGCTTGTAAATCACCACCCGTTCCGGCAAGCCTTTGGCCCTGGCGGTGCGGATATAGTCCTGCTGCAAAACCTCCAGCATGGTGGAACGGGTCAACCTGGCCACGTAAGCTGTGTAATAGCCGGCCAGGGCAATGGAAGGCATGATTACACTTTGCCAGGAAATCCACCTTGAGGTGGGCAGCCAGTCCAGTTTGACGCCGACAAAATAAATCAGCAATGTGGCCACAACGAAATTTGGCACGGCGACGCCAATGGTGGCCAAAAGCATGGCCAGGTGGTCCTGCCACCCGTTTTGCCTGAGGGCGGAGATTATTCCCGCCGGCAGGCCGACAATCAGCATGATGGACAGGGCGGCCAGTCCCAGCTGGGCGGAAATGGGGAAACTTTCAGCAATAATCCGGTTTACCGTCACCCCCTGATATTTGAAAGAGGGACCCAGATCTCCCCGGGCCAGGTTTTTCATATACTGGGCGTACTGCTTCCAGAGAGGATCGTCGAGGCGGTAACGTTCTTCAATGTTTTTTAACACGGCCGGGGGCAGCGCCTTCTCTTTGGTAAAAGGGCCGCCGGGTATGGCGTGCATCAATATGAAGGTAATAGTGACAATTATCCAGATGGTGACCAGGGCGGTTGCCAGCCGGCCAAGTATGTATTTGAACATGAAGGTACCCCGCCTAAAAAGCTACGGACTTAAATAGTGGCTTGAATGGTTATTCAGTCTTTAAAATAGAAAGTTCTAAAATTTTTTTGTTTTACCTGCATGTTTTTTATAGATAAAAAAAAGAAAAACTAAATTAATGTAGAATCAATAAATAATACTGGTAAAATACATATTTTACATTGGAAAAACAAAGTCTACTTGCTTATTTATGCCTAATTTGGGCTTCTGTGCATTAATAAATAAAAAATTAAAAAAATTATTTGAATTTAACAATATGGAATAATTTTCCTTGATTTGAGCCCGATGCCAGTGTTATAATTTTCTAAATTTAAATTATCAAAAAATAATTACTGGATTGAACAGTACCAAATTAGCATGATTTTGCTTGTTTTCTGTTTTCGGGCTTCCTGGTTGTAAGCAGCTTTGCCTTTATTCGCAGCGTGGTAAAAGGGTTGGTGCGTGTACGGCCCACTAGGAGGCAAGATAATTTGGGTGTTCAGGATTTAAGGTTTAAGTTGTATTTTTTAATTGTTAATTTAATTGGTTTGCTAATTTTTTTATATGCCGTAATCAATATTGATTTGGAACAATGGTATTTGTACCTTTTTTGGGTGATTATATTCACCGTTATTGAGATGCGGCCCATATCACTTAATAACAAAGGTAAGTTTACAATTTCATTTCCCTTGTCTCTGGCGCTATTGTTAATTTATGGCACTTGGTTTTGTGTTTTTGTTTCCGGTTTAGGAAGTGCTATATCTGATATAAGAGGTAAAAATGGTTGGAGAAAAGTTTTATTTAACGGCTCTCAGTTTAAAATCAGTGCATTAGTGGCCGGTGCTGTATATGTCAAATTAAGCCCACCGGCAGCCAAAGGTTTTGTTTTAAACGAACAGATTGTTCCCTTTGTTGTTGCTGCGTTTACCTACTTGGCTGTAAATTATTTGCTGGTTCGCGTTATTATTTCTTTGGCTGAAGGAATACCGCTGTTCAATGCCATTAAAATGGACCTGAAAATATCGGTTTTGTTTGAGTTTTCCTTTGCTCCCATAGGCTTGTTGATGGTAATCCTGTATGAGTACACCGAGCCTTGGAGCATGTTGTTACTGGTGCCCCCACTGCTGTTGGCGCGAAATAGTTTTGAATACTATCTGAAACTTATAAAACAGGCCAGAACCACCATAGAGTTGCTGGCGGACGTGATAGACAAACGCGATCCGTACACGGCAAGCCACTCGACCAGGGTGGCGGATTATGCCGAAAAAATAGGCCGAGAGATGGGCTTGCCCTACGAGCAAGTGGAAAAGTTGGGCATGGCCGGCAGGGTTCACGATCTGGGGAAAATAGCTATATCAGATGATATTCTGCAAAAGCCGGGGCGGCTGTCGGACGAGGAATTCGCTAAAATGAAAACCCACCCCAAAACCGGTTATGATATACTTTCTCCTTTGGAGATATACAAAGATTTGCTATCCTATGTTTTATACCACCATGAAAGAATGGACGGCAAGGGTTACCCCCAGGGGTTGAACAGTGATTGCATTCCTCTTGGCGCCAGGGTATTGGCCGTGGCCGACGGCTTCGACGCCATGACCAGCGACAGGCCTTACAGAAATGCCAAAAGTGGGGAGGAAGCGGTTAAAGAATTGGTAAAAAACCGTGGCGAGCAATTTGACCCGGCGGTGGTGGATGCATTTTTAAGAGTTTGGGAAAAAGAAGGGCAGACCAGGGGAGAAACATAATGGTTTTTGTGGTTCTACTGGCGGCTGTTGCTTTGGTAGTAATTTTATTTTTTGGAGGGAAACTGGATAATCTATTAAGTTGCAGATTTAAACACCCGTGGTTGGTACTGGTCGCGGTGGTATTAAAGATAATAAGCATTTCCGGATTACATGACCTGCTGGGATTGCCGGAAGCCGTAATCCCTTTCCTGCGGGTATTGTCACTTTTAATGGCGGTTTTTTTTGTTTTGCTGAATTTCTCTTGGCGCGGGTTCCCCCTGGTGGGGCTGGGCTTGCTGTCCAATACGCTGGTCATATTGCTTAACGGTGGGAATATGCCCGTAAAAGAAGTATATACGCACTTGGCTTTTACCGGTCCCGAACTGGACAAGCTTAAAGACGGTTTGCCCGTTGACAGTTTTATTTTGGTTTCATCCGACACCAAATTGTCTTTTCTGGGTGACGTATTGTTAATGCCCCAGTGGGTTCCTTTGACAAAATTGTTTAGCATAGGCGACGTTATAGTTACTCTGGGAGGGATTATATTTATAACTTATTACTTGAGGAAAGGCGCCGGTGCGCATTTCAATAATTAATTGTTCGTTAATCCTTTATAGAAAGGGGGGTATCTGATGCATCGCTGGTTTTCCCTTTTGGTTCTGGTTGCTTTCATACTGAGCAGTATCGCCGGTAACAAATGGTAGGGATAAGAGATTTTTATGGGATTATTTTTTACTGCGCTAATTCATTAGTGCAGTCTTTTTTTTATATTTTTAGAAAAGAGTAACCCGGCCATATATAATGCCGGATTAGAGGGCCAAAGTATTAAAAAGCGCACGTAAGGGGAACTGAAATGAGTGCGCTTTTTTTACTTTACAGCCAAGACTTTAGCTTGTACCTGTCCAATATGGTTACCCGGCCTTTATTGACCGAGACGGCTTTTTGACGCTTGAAATCGTTCAATATGCGGTTTGCGGTTTCCCGGGAGGTGCCGATCAGGTTGGCCAGATCCTGGTTGGTAAGGGAGATATCTATTTCAATGCCTTTTTCGGTATTGATGCCCTGCTCACCGGCCAGGAACAGCAGCATGCTGGCGGCGCGGCGGGTGGTGTCCAGCAGGGCCAGCTCAATTAGTTGCTGTTGAGATATACGCAAGCGCCGGGCCATAATTTTTAAAAGGCCCAGGGCCAGGCCGGGATTGCTGCCGATTATTCTCTCCATGTCCACGTTGCGGACCATGCCGATGGTGCAGTCATCCACTACTTCGGCGGTGGCCGGGTAGGTGCCGTCGCCGAACATTACCACCTCGGCGAATACTTCACCGGGGTTGATGAAATGCAGGATATGTTCCCGACCGTCGCTGGTCTGCTTGCTTATTTTAATCCGGCCCGCCTTGACGAAGAATACCGCCTCGCCGGGTTCGTTCTCCATGAAAATTATCCGCCCCTTTTGGTAATTCCTTTCCAGGATTACCTTTTCCACCTCGGCCAGTTGCTCATCGTCCAGGTGGATGAAGAGGGGTATTTTTTTTAAAAACTCTATATTTTTCATAGGCGTCAGGCACTCCGTTAAATCGACGAATTGCACGGTTTTGCGCAACTGCCTGCAGCCGTTGCACCGATGCAAGTTTATTATATACTAAAAACAGGAATCAGTCATAACTTATTACCACGGGAGTAAAGAAAGGAACCGCCGGCCAACAGGCCGCGACCGGCTGTTCAAAGATTCAGCCGCCGCGTCCAAGGCAAGTTGGATGTTTCCGGGCGGCTTTGAAAAAAGGTTTGTCTGAGGATGTTGTGGTTTAAATAACCGGCTTGGATATCCTTGAATCCGGCCGTTAGTACGTCCGGAAGCATATTTTCCCAAGTATAAAAAAAGCGCACTCATTCGGTTCCCTCCGCGTGCGCTTTTTGATACTCTTATCCTTGAATCCGGCCATTAATATGGCCGGAAGTATACTTTCCTAAGAGTATAAAAAAAGCCGGATTTGGTTATCCGGCTTTGACCAAACTGAAGAATTCGTCGCCAAGTTTGGTGGCGCTGCAAATTTTGCTTTTGCCCTCGGTGGAAATCTCCACCAGTCCCAGGGCGTATAGCTGCATGATTATGTGATCCAGAACCGCTCTTTTAACCCTGGCGGTAAGTGAGAGTTCCTCCTTATTCATGTTGCCCTGTTGCAGCAGGGCCTGCAGCACCCTTTCTGCTTCTTCCGGCAGCCTTTCGTTGGCTTTGAGCAAGAAATCCGACAGACTGGTTGTTGAAACCATAATTTACTTGATAACCTCCTTGTTAATCTATTTTGCTAAGTAGTATGCGCATTTTTTGCTTGATTAATAAGTAAAAACCCGATGGAATTTAGTTTTCCATCGGGTTTTTAGCAAAAATATTTAATTAAAGCGTTAAAAGCTTATTTAAGACACTCATTGACCAGTTCGCTTATATCCATGACAGCCATTTTTTCGTCCTTGTCTATGTTCTTCAGGCTGTCCTCCAGCATAACCACGCAATAAGGACAGGCGGTTACAACATAATCGGCCCCGCTGTCCAAGGCTTCCTGAGCCTTGACGTCGGAAAAGCGCAAGCCGGCTTCGGTTTCCATCCATATCCTGGCGCCGCCGCCGCTACAGCACATGCTGCTGTCCTTGTTCTTGGCATACTCGGCGCATTGGGTTTCAGGCAAGGCGGCCAGGATGTCCCGCGGGGCGTCGAAAATATTACTATGTCTGCCCAGATAGCAAGGCTCATGGTAAATGATCTTTTTGTCCAGACCTTTGGCGAGTTTTATTTTACTTTCTTTTATGAGATTGTCGAACAGCTCGGTGTAATGGATTACTTCAAATTCGCCGCCGAAATCGGGATATTCGTTTTTGAATGTGTAGTAACAATGCGGCGAGGTGGTAATTATTTTTTTAACGCCCTTTTCATTGAACAGTCCGATGTTATGCTCGGCCAAGCCGCCGAACTCTTCTTCGGCGCCAATCTTGCGCACTGCTTCGCCGCAGCATTTTTCCTCGTTGCCGATGATGCCGAAGCTGATACCGGCTTTTTGCAGGGTGTCGGCAATGGCCCGGGCTATTTTTTGGCTGCGCCCGTCAAATGCCGAAGTACAGCAGACGTAAAGCAGGTACTCCTGGTCGGTGTAAGTGGGCACATCCATGCCGTTGGTCCAGGATGTGCGCTTGTCGCCGTCCTGGGACCACGGGTTGCCCTGACTGTTGATGCTGCCCAGAACGGCTTTGAGGTTTTTGGGAATGCCGCCGGTTTCGGCCACCACCGAGCGCATGGCCCGCACGACATCTATTATTTTTACCTCCCGGGGACAACGCACCACACATTGGCCACAGGTTGTGCAGGCGTAGAGTATATCGTCACTCTCGAAACCTTCCAGTCCCAGACGACCCTGATAGATCATATGACGGATGCTAAAGGGACTCTCTTTTTCCATTCTGCCCCAGGGGCAGGAACCGCTGCATAGCCCGCATTGCATGCAGAGGGTAATATCCTGGCCACCCATTTCCTGGACTACTTCTCTAACTTCGTCGAAGTAATTAATTGGTTCTGACAACTCTTTTCTCCCCTTCCCGTTGCCTGGCCTGTTTTTTTTTAAGTCGATTTGCAAAAATGTATTTTTACATTCGTCAGTTTTTAAATAAAATCCTGCTTTAGGGCGACAAAAGTTTGCTAAAATTCTAACATTGAAAATACTGAAAGCGGATAATTTCCAAAACTTCTCCCAGTGAGCTAACTGTTACCAGGCCGGGGACCCGGGACTGCAGAAGTTCCAGGTCTTTTTCAGGCGGGTTGACGGCGATGGCCAGGCCGGC
>JAKSCU010000445.1 GCA_022360435.1 Bacillota bacterium | reverse complement strand
TGCAGCGCCCGGCGCCGAGATTGTGCAGCGCTGGGATGGTGTTGGGGGAGCTTTGGCTGGGCGTCCCCGGTTGGCCCGTTAGCTTCTCTTTCGGCGTCGTCGTCGGGCGTCCTGGAGTCGGTAGCTCTCGCCGTGAAACTCGAGGATGACCGACCGGTGGGTGAGCCGATCCAGGGCGGCTCCGGTGAGGCGTTCGGAGCCGAGGACCTCGATCCAGGTCTCGAACGGCAGGTTGGTGGTGACGACCAAGCTCTGGCATTCGTAAGCCTGGCCGATGAGGTCGAACAGCAGCTCGGCGCCAGCTTTACTGGCCGGGACGTAGCCGAGCTCGTCGAGCACGACGACGTCCTGCTTGGCGAGCTGAGAGCGAAGCCTCAGGAGGCTCTTCTCGTCACGGGCTTCCAGCAGCGTGGTGATCAGCTCGGTGACGCGATAGAAGCGGACCTTGCGGCCCGCCAGGCAAGCGGCCATCGCCAGGGCGATCGCCACGTGCGTCTTGCCGGTCCCCGAGGGGCCAACCAGCAGGAGATTCTCCCGCTTGTCGATCCAATCACCGGCCACGAGCTGCAGCACCAACGGCTTGTTGGGCGACGGCCGAGCGGAGAAGTCGAACTCATCGCGCGTTTTTGACGCGGGCAGCTTCGCCGCCTTCAATCGGCGTTCGGCGGCGCGACGCTCGCGATCCACCAGCTCCAGCTCGCAGAGCTGCAACAAGTAACCCAGATGATCGAGGTTCGCCTTGGCGGCGCCAGCCGCCGTCTTCTCGCATTCCGACAGCATGGTCGGCAGCTTCAGCTGCTTGAGGTGATGCTTCAATAGCACGGTGCTCTTGCTCATGCGTCACCTCCCGAGAGCAGCGAGGCGTAAGCCGAGACGTCGGTCGTCTGGACTTCCACCGTACGCAGGTGAGGACGGCCTTCCAGCGAGAACAACGCCACGGGCGTTTCACGCCGATGCTCGGCGATGACGCGGATCGCGTCGGCGTCGATGACGCCGATGTCCAACGCGTACTCCACGGCGCTGCGGAGCTCTTTCAGCTCGAACCGTTCGTGCAGCCGCAGCACGCGGATGAACTCTCGCGTTCCGAGACCTTCGGCCTCCAGCAACCGACGCAGCTGATCGAAGCACTCGGGCAACGCCCAGTCTTCCAGCGGCTTGGCGTGATCGAAGCCGCCCGGCTTCTTCTCCAGTAAGGCGAGGTAGTGGACCGGGTCGTAAACGTCCTGGTCCCGCTTCCAGCCCCGCGGATGCCGGGCGATGAGCTTGCCCGCGTCGACCAGCCGGACCTCGTCGACGGTCGCGACAACGGTGATCGGCCGGTGCGCGTGGGCGACCGGCACGCTGTAGCGGTTCGTATCGAACCGCACCAGCGACAGGCCGCAGGCGGCCGCCTGCGTCACCCGCCGCGCGTCGAACGGCTGCTTGGGCAGCGACAGCAAGCCCTCCTCTGCTAGCAGCTTTCGCTTGGAACTCGTCTTGCCACGCAGCGTGCGGTCCAAGTCTTGTTCACAACGCTTGGCCAGCTCGGCGTTGAGCTCTTGCAGAGAACCAACCTGCGGAACGGGCACGAGGAAGTTGCGACGGGTGAAGCCGACCAGGCCTTCGACCTTCCCCTTCTCGTTGGCCCGGCGGACCAGGCAGAAGTGCGGATCGAACAGGTAGTGGCTCTGCAGCCGCAGGAACTCCCGGGTGAGTTCTCGATCGCGGCCACCGGTGATCTTCGCGACCGCGATCTTGAGGTTGTCGTAGGCGATCCGTTTCGGCGCGCCAGCGAAGAACTCGAACGCCCGCCTGTGGCCTTCTTGGAACGCCTCGGTGCACTCACGCGGGAACGCTTGGGCATCGACCGCGTCGCTGTAGGGCAGCGTCATCACGAACAGGGCGACCTGCTCACGCTGGCCGTCCAGATCGACGTAGGCGTAGCCGAAGTCGACCTGCGCCTCGCCCGGCGGGTGCGACAGGGGCAAGAAGACCTCTTGGTTGCCCTGCTTCCACTCGCGGACCGCTTCCTTGACGCTCGAGTAGCTGCCGTCGAAGCCGTGCTCTTCGACCAGCCGGTCGAAGATCCGCTTGGCCGTGTGGCGTTGCTTCTTCGGCGCCGACTTGTCGGCCTCGAGGATCTGGGCGACGAGCGGCAGAAACGGTTCCATCTTGGGCCGCTGTCGCGGCCGCTCACGCCGATAGCCGGGCGGCTCGGCGTGAGCGACGATCTTCTGGACCGTCCGGTAGTTCAGTACTCATTAGCCGCTTGCCAGCGCCTCAGCCCGCCAGTGAGCACCCGGCGCTCGACCTCCGTCCACAACTCCATATCGGTCAGCACTCTTGTCGTC
>JAKSCU010000236.1 GCA_022360435.1 Bacillota bacterium | reverse complement strand
TGTCGCGCACATGCAGCCGGCCGTCATAATCGCCGCGGATCTGTCCGTCAAGTTTCGTGATTGCGTCGTTGCCGAGCGGTAGGGGTGTGAAGCGGTCGTACTGATCGATCATCGTGGCAGATAGTTGGTAGGAGCCGACGAGCACGTCCTTGGCGTCGAGCGTGTCGTTGGAAAAAGGCAGCGAGCTGGGGTTATCGTGGCCTGCTTCCTTGAAGCCGGATGAGTTGATGGCGCGGTCCGCCCATGTCTTGCTGTAGGTGTAGGTGGTGACGGTTTCCTCACCGCCGCCGAGTTTCTTGCGTTTCTCGGTGTCCTTGTGTTCCTGCCACTGATACATCTCCACATCGCGGCGCAGCCGAATGGCGTTTTCCTCGATGCCGAAATCAGCAAACTTGAGAATCTCTTCGGTGATCGCTTCGCCATTCAGGTGCACGAGCTTGCCCTCGTTGCCGGGGTCGACCGCACCGGCTTCGACGCTGACAAGCTGCGACTCCGCATCGCGCAAATCGCGGATGCGATCGATCGACCACTTCTCGTTGATAAACAACACGGGAAACGCTGCGATAAACAGCACGATGCCGATGAGCACGCCGACGAACGATCCGACGATCCGACTGAGCCAGCTTTGGGAAGTTCTTTCGACGTAAGCCACGTGTATATCCTCCGTTTCAGTGTTGCCTGGTCCCGGGTCAGATGCTGTCTTGCGCCATCGCAGGATTGAGTATACGAATTGACGCTTCGCAGTCGAGCGATGGTGACGCGGCGGTTTCCCGCATATGGGAGCGGCTGGCATTTCGCCGGTTGACAGATGTTTCGCGTATAATCACCTCTTGTACCATTGGAGGCCGCGCACGTGAATCAGCAGTTGGACAGCGCATCGGTTGAAATGCCCGCCAAGCAGGGGCCGCAGGCGATCTGGCTCAACGGCAGGCTCGTGCCGCCGGGCGAGGCGGTGGTCAGCGTGTACGACCACGGTCTGCTCTATGGCGACGGCGTGTTCGAGGGCATCCGCGCTTACAACGGCCGCGTTCTCAAACTGCGCACGCATCTCAAGCGGCTGGAAGCGTCGGCGCGGGCGATCCGCATGGACCTGCCTTACACGATCGACCAGCTTGCCGACGCCTGTCGCGCGACGCTCGAAGCCAATGACCAGCGCGACGCCTACATCCGCCTCTGCGTGACGCGCGGCGTGGGGGCGCTGGGGCTGAACCCGTTCAACTGCACCAACTCGTCGGTCTTCATCATCGCGGACAAGATCACGCTTTACCCGAAGCAGCTTTACGAGGACGGGCTCGAAGTCATTACGTCCAGCGTCATCCGCAATC
>JAKSCU010000490.1 GCA_022360435.1 Bacillota bacterium | reverse complement strand
GGGCGCGGGAACAGGCCCGGCGCACTGTGTGCGGCACGCAAACGCGCGGCATCGCCACGACGCTGCTGCTCTACGCGGAAGACAACGATGATTGGATTCCGGACTCGGGAAACAATTCCGGAGACTGGAACACCACACGCATCAACAATCCTGAATACCTGGAAAACAATCCCTCGCTCACCCTGAATGCGAACACCCGGGCCGCGCCGTACATCATGCATCCCGCGTTTCGCGATGTGATGGTGGATCGCTATCAGTTGCAGCGTAAGTATCTGTACTGCCCGTCGAATGGAAACTGGAACACGGATGAATACTGGTATTCCAAGCCGGGCACCGAAGGGACTTCGGGCGGTTTCATCATCACGGAGCTTGTTTTCCTGGCCGGGCGACATGAGCTTAACAACAAGGCGCTCGAAGTTGGTAAGGCCAAGAACTGGGAAGGCAATAATGTTTTTAATGGCTACAAAGGCTTCGAAGACGTGCTGAATCGCTTCCCGGTTTTCCGTCGCCGGGTCAGTGAGCGGTCCGAGCTGGACGTTGTGGTGGTTGATTTTACGCGTAGTTTTCAGGGCGTCTTCAGCCGGATCGGCGGCGCGAATCACATCGATTCCGCGAGTGAGGATCCGAAGCTTCCGGGATTTATGCCGTCGGGAAGCGGTGGCGCCAATCGGGCGCACATTGATGGGCATGTCGAATGGGTGCCGCAGAATACCTTGGGTAAATTGCGGGTGCAGCGGAGCGTGACGCGTCCGCGCCATCGTTGGTATGAGTTTAATTCCGGTGGCGCGGTTCGCTTGTGGTGGTAAGTGCGGCGTTGCAAGTTGCAAAGAATTAACGGGCGCGGACCGTCGAGCGATAGCGCAGCGGTGTGAGGCCGGTGGCCGATTTGAAAGCCGTAGACATGTATTCGAGGCTGCTGAAACCCGATGCCTTGGCGATTTCGGCCACCGATAGATCTGTTTCGGCCAGTAGCTCGCGGACGCGGGCCAAGCGCAAGCGGCGGATCTCCTCGGCCGGTGTGCGTCCCAGCCAGTCACGGAATTTACGTTCGAGCTGGCGGCGCGATAGAGCGGCTTCGAGCGCGATGTCGTTGATGCTGTCGGCGATGCG
>JAKSCU010000522.1 GCA_022360435.1 Bacillota bacterium | reverse complement strand
CGGTGATCGGCCGCATCCGCTTGCCGAAGCCGGCGGCCAGGATCATGGCCGGTGGGACAGCCCCGGCGTTACCCTTTTCCGTTGCGCTCATGCCTTTCCGTCGCTTGCGAAGTCTTTCAGCCAGTCGGCGCGATCCGCCCGCCAGGCGCCGCGCGGCGTTACTGTCGCTCGGCGGCCGCCTCCGGCTGCGTAGGCGAAGGCGAGGTCGAGCCGGGTCTCGGGCAGCAGGGCGCCCAGGCGCTCCGGCCACTCGATCAGCATCGCGGCCTCGCCATAGCCCTCTTCCAAGCCGAGCTCCAGGCTCTCCTCGGGACCGCCGAGACGATAGAGATCGACATGCCAGATCTCCAGCTCCCCGCGCCGGTAGGTCTGCACCAGGGTGAAGGTGGGGCTCGGGACCTCTTCCGGCCCTCCGGGCAGCGCGTTGATGAAGGCCCGTGCGAAGCTGGTCTTGCCGGCGCCGAGGTCGCCGAACAGGGCATAGACGTCGCCCCGCTCAGCCTGCGCGGCCAGGCGTCCCGCCAGGGCGGCCGTCGCCGCCTCGTCAGGCAGGTCGAAGACCACGCTCTCGGCTGTGGAAAGGGCGTTGGCCGCTTCGGTCATGGGCAGGCTTCTAGCGCTCCGGGTGCCTCTCTCGCAAGCGCTTGGCGTGGTTCTCTCGGTGTCAGCCAACACCCCCGCCCATCAGTCGCGGGCCCGCATCATCCTCCGGTCGATGAAGACGATGACGGCGAGGACCGCGGCGGCCAGGGCAACGAGCAGGACATCGGCCAGCCAACCGTCGAGCGCGCTCTCCGCCAGCGCACGCTTGGCCGGCAGCAGCACCAGCCACAAGGCTGTCATGTAGCCCAGCCACTTCAGCCAATGCAGGAGCGGACGCCGCCAGCCGCCTTGCGGCGCCTCCGCTTCGTCGTCCTCGTCTCGCTTGTCCGCCCGGTTGGTCATAGCCGGCATTCTAGCGTGAATTCGTTACGTCATTGCCGGGAGGGGATTTTCTAGGGCGCTTGCGCGCCGTGCGGTTCCAGCCCACACCCCGCTGTTGCCAAACAGCGGCGGGCTCGCCAAGTTTCCGCGGCCGACGATGCGGAAGGAGAGCGAGGCCTGTGAGCGCGGTAGAGACGGCAAGGGTGCACGGCAACGAAGACCGGAACCTGGTGGAGTGCGACGTGGCTATCGTCGGCGCCGGGCCGGTCGGCCTCTTCGCGATCTTCGAGTGCGGCATGCTGAAGATGACCACCTGCGTGATCGATGCGCTGGACAGCGTCGGCGGGCAGTGCGCGGCGCTCTATCCCGATAAGCCGATCTACGACATCCCCGGCTTCCCGCGGGT
>JAKSCU010000428.1 GCA_022360435.1 Bacillota bacterium | reverse complement strand
GTAATGGCTGCCAGATCGTGGGAGACAACCAGGACCGTTAAATCCATCTCGGCCCGCAATTCCTTGACCAGACGGTAAAACCTGTTTTGGGCGGAAGGATCAAGCCCTGTTGTGGGCTCGTCAAGAATCAGCAGTTTTGGCTTCGACACCAGCGCCTTGGCCAGGAAAACCAACTGTTGCTGGCCACCGGAGAGTTCGCCGATGGGGCGGTCCCGCAAATCCAGTACGTTTACCCGGGCCATAGTTTCTGCAATTAATTGCTTGTCATCGGGGCCGGGCATTGCAAAAAAACCATTTTTAATCACCCGGCCCATAGTCACCACATCCATGGCGCTTACCGGGAAACGCCGGTCGAACTGTGTTTTTTGCGGGACATAGCCGATTTTTCTGTCCTTCCCGGGCAACCGGGCCGGGTTTTTACCGAACACCGTGACAACTCCCCGGTCAGGCGTCAAAAGGCCGGTAATCAGGCGCAGGAGAGTTGTTTTGCCCGCTCCGTTGGGGCCGATTATGCCGGTAACACTTCCTTGAGGGATAAAAAAGGTTATATCGCTTAATACGGGTTTTCCCTGTAAGGATACATCGACATGATCCAGATTTATAACCGTTTCTAATGATTTCAATTAATTGCACCTCGTTTAATCGCATCTCATTTAAACGAGTACCAAACCATCCATATAGCCAGCTAAACTTTATTGCAGAGCTTGTTCCAGGACCGTCAGATTGGAGCGCATCATGCTCAGATAACTGTCATAACCCTCTTTATCTTCGGCGCCAAGGGGATCGACAATCAGTACCGGGGCGCCGAATTCAGCCGCTATTACCCCGGCGGCTTTGGTGCTGAACTGGGGCTCGGCCAGGATGGCCTTGACGTTTTCCGCCCGGGCCGTTTCAACAACCTGGGTTATCCACTGGGCCGTCGGTTCCTTGCCGGGAAATTCCTCCACCGTAATATCTTTTAAGCCGTAGCGGTGGGCCAGGTAGCGCCAGGCGGAATGGAAGGCGATAAAAGTATGCTGGTTGAAACCGGCTGTTTTTTCCGCCATGTCCTGGTGTAATAATTCCAGCTCATTACAATAAGCCTCCAGGTTTGCTTTGAAATACGACGAGTTTTCAGGGCTGATTTCAGCCAAGGCCGCGGCGATTTGCGGGGCGATATGTTCCTTTACCAGCACGGGATCCAGCCATACATGGGGGTCCTTATCGCCGTGATGGTGCCCTTGATGCGGTGTGCCGTGCGATTCTTGGTGCAGGTGCCCGTTGTCGGCTTCGGCGTGCCTGTGCTCTTCACCCGCCGTGGCATGTTCCGCATGCTCATGGCCTGTTTCTTCCTTTGCCTGGTGCGCGCATTCGTGATGATGGGTGCTGCCTTCAGCCCCGTGCCGGTGCAGTGAGTCCAACAATTGCACGCTGTCGGTCACCGTCACGGTTACCAGGCCGGGGTTGGCCGACTCAACCAGCTTGTCGGCGAAGGTGTCCAGGCCGGCCCCTACTTTGACAAACAATTGGGCTCGGGAAAGGTATTTTACTTGCTCCGGGGTGGCCTCAAAGGTGTGCGGGCTGCTCCCGGCGGGAATTAAAGTTACCGTTTCAATCTTGTCTCCCCCGATATTGCCGGTAATGTCAGCCAGAGGGAAAATGGAAGCCGCCACCTTTATTTTTTCTTCTTTTGCCGCGTCGGGCCGGTGGGTTGTCGCACAACCGCTCAACCAAAAAGTCAGTAATAATAAACTGAAGAAAAAGACAATTTTTTTCACTGGCAAATTCACATCCTTTCCGCCGGTTTACATTTATTACAGTAACCGGAAAGCTCAAACTTGTGATAAACAACTTCCAGCCCTTGCCGGCGAGCTTCGGCCAATTGCCCGGGGCCGATGGGGCAGCCGTCCAGGCATTTGACTTCGCCGCACTGGAGACAGGTAAAATGATGGTGGTGGTGCTTTTCCAACTCAAACAGGTCGCCGCCCCTGGCGTTAATCCTGCTGACGACCTTGAGGAAAGAAAGAACCTCCAGGTTGCGATACAGGGTGTCGTGGCTGATGGCGGGCAGCCTGTGTTTAGCCTGGTTGTACAATTCAAGGGCCGTCAGCGGCCGCCGGTTTTTCAGCAAAACTTCGATAATGATCCGCCGCTGGCGGGTCAGTTTGTAGCCCGCATCTGTGAGGATCTTGATAATCTTTTTTTGTAGCATTGCACCGGCGTCCCCCTAAATAGGAATATTCCTATTTTCGTTTCAACATTCATTAATTCCTTTATTTTTAAAGAGAAAATTTGGTTATGGTATAAAGCTGTCGTGGCTGATAGCGGGCCACATGTTTTCGGCCTCCATACATATGGCCGGGTACTTGCCTAAAAAAGATAAAAATTTGTCCATATTGAAGGTAAAACGTTGATATTGGCCAAATATAGAGTTATTCAAGCAAGCCAAAGGGAGACTGACCATGCGAGAAGACGAAAAACGTAAAAAAGGCCCAAAAGACGGACCGAGTGGTGAGCGTTCCGGACACGCGGGCGACCCGGGGAACGAAGAAACGGATTACAATAAACAAGATTATCCGGTTGTTTACGATGACCGGGATGACCAATACCTGGATGAATATGACGAGTATCTGGAGGAAGGGTACGAGGATGACCACGATAAAGACTACCCTGAAGATTATGATTTGGAATACCTGAAAAGATTTGAGGAGCATGACGACGGCGGCGGCGATGGTTATACGGATGAGCGTCCACGCAAATCTCCCTTGTTGCGCGTTGTGGCTTTGGTAACCGTGCTGGCCTTTTTGGGACTGGCTGTGGCCGCGTCCTTGCCGGCGACGCAATTCCCGTTGGCCGAACTGGTGGGCAAATCGCTGCAGTTGCAAAAGGACATTGACGTGCAGCGGCTGCAGGCGGCGGTGGTGCAAATCGACGTGGTGTCCCGGCAGGGAATATCCTTCGCGGGAGGCGGTAGATCGGGCACCGGATTCAACATTAAACCGGGTGGTTTTATAGTTACCAACCATCATGTGATTGACGGCGCCCTAAACATGACCATAACGTTTCCCGACGGCGGCATTTACCCGGCCGAAAGCTGGGCTTCCAAACCGGAATTGGACCTGGCGGTTATTAAGCTGCGTACCGAAAAAGAGCTTCCGGTGGCGCCGGTTGATTTTTCGGGCCTGCCCGGCCAGGGCGACGGGGTCAGGGTGGTGGGCAACCCGCTGGGTTTAAACAATCTGGTGGTTGAGGGAAAAATTGAAGGTTACATGAGACTGGAAGACAGGCCCGAGTTGGTGTTCAGTATAGATGTTCCGGTATATCCGGGCAACAGCGGCAGCCCGGTGTTCGGCAGGAACGGCGAAGTGATTGGAGTGGTATTTGCCCGCTACCACAGGCAGGTTGACGGTGAGGAAAAAATATTCGGCCTCGCCGTGCCGATAAAGGAAATACTCGATATTGAAACCGGGAAAAAATTTGCTTGATAAAAGGCAAGTGCCCCATTGCGTGAATTGCGCAATGGGGCACTTGTGCCATCACTTACTTTTAGGTTTCAGTTCTTGCTGGGCGTCATAAAAGGGAAAGAAAGGGAACCTTAAAAAAGGGAACAAAAGAAAGGGCAAAAATAAAAAGGGGAAGAATGGAAAGAATGGAAATCCTCCAAGCCCTTTGCCGCCGAAACCATAGCCCATTGACAAACTCCTCCTTACAAAACTGTATATATTTAACTACATTTAATAATATGCAGCTACCAAGGAAGGTGTTACCATTTAAGGTTTATTTTATATTTTTGGTAAAGTGTGCATCCGGCCTATTAATGGTCCGGATGCAAGGATAAAAAGTATATCTTGCCATGCCTCTGCAAATCAGGATACCCGGGTATTTTCCCGGGCATCTCTGCGAGGACAATAAACTGTTCGGTTATTTTCTTTTCTTCTTTTTAGGCATCAACCATGGGAAAAACCATGGGAAGCCGGGACCATACCCTGGCCCGGGTCCTAGGCCGGGACCGTAGCCGGGGCCGTACCCGGGACCGTAGCCATACCCCGGCCCAGATTTTTTACCGGGGCCGTAGCCATACCCCGGTCCAGACTTTTTGCCGGGACCATACCCCGGCCCGGACTTTTTGCCGGGCCCATAACCCGGTCTAAAACCGCCAAATCCATATCCCATTTAAACCACTCCCATACCAGGTTTATCATACTATAATACGGCTATTTTTTTCATTATGTGACAAATATTGGAGTCAATTGTAAAATAGTTTTTGGGCCACCGAGAATTGATTTTATTTCCGGCGGGGCACCATAACTAAAACATCCGAATGATAAGTACAAGGAGTTGATTGGGACATGGATTTTCAAAGAGCCCGTGAGATAGTTGAGTCTCCGGATAATATACGGGTGATCCACAACGGTACGCCGGTTTGGATCGAGGATTTGAGCGCAGAAAATCAATCGGCTACGATAAAGCCGCTGTTTGGCCAGTGGGGCACAACCCGGGTGCCGGTGACCGACCTGGCGGAAGTTGAGGGACAAACGTCGCGGGAGTCCCGTTAGCTTGATGGAATTATAATCGTGGAAGATACGCCGTTTTTTTCATTTTTCAAGCTGAATTGACCCCGGTACATTTTCACGATTCGCTGCACGATGGCCAGCCCCAGTCCGAATTTGCCTTCGCGGCCTTTTTGGTACGGTTGGCTCGGTTCATTCAAAATATGGGGCTCAATCTGGGAACCGTCATTCCAGAAATAAAGGACGCTTTCTGATTTTAGGCTATCCCAGCGCAAGCTTATTTCCAGGCGTGACGCGGCATGGCGCAGGTGATTGTCCAGCAGGTTTTCCACCATCACCCGCAAAGTGTCCTCGTCCCCGTAAACATCCACGGGCTGCAGGTTTAGTTGCCAGGTTATTTCCGGCCGCTGGGGGTTTATGTGTTGGGCGATTTTTTGTATCAACTTGTCCAGGCTGATTTTTTCCCAGGCCGGGTTTTGAGTGGCCAGGTAATCCAGGCGGTTTAGGTAAAGCAGTTGTTTGACCAGCCTTTCCAGGCGCTCTCCTTCCTCGTCAATCACTTTGATGCTGCCGGCCAAATCCCCCTTGGGGTAGACCCCGTCGTTTATGGCCCCGGCATAGCTGCGGATGACCATGACCGGTGTTTTTAATTCGTGCGATATATTTTGCAGCATGGATTGCTGCGCTTCTTCCTGCTGAACCAGTTGCCGGCGCATTGTTTCAATGGAACCGGCCAGTTGCCCGATTTCATCGCCCTGTTTTATATCAAGGGGATCATGCCAGTTACGGTTGGCGATGCGTTTTACATGTTGTTGCATCTGGACCAGGGGCCGGGTCAGGTAACGAACAATGATAATAGACGCAATCCAGCTGATTACCAGGACAATGCCGGCATAAAGCATTATCCTAAACAATAAATGGCTTACAAAGTGGTCCTCTTCGGATTTTCTCAAAAACCTGACTTGGTAAATGGGTTGCCCATAAGCCATGCCTTTTTGAATGTAATACCGTATATGGGTTTGGCCGTCGTTACTTTCATGCAGTTTCAGGGGCGATTGCTGCGCCAGCGCATTGCGTTTGATTTGATTGAAGAGGGCGTCGGTAAAGGACTCGCCGACCCGGGCGGGTATGGTTGTCCCGTCCGCCAGTATAATAAAATCCCGGATTTTAAAGCCTCGCAAATTAGCAAAAGGGGGCGCTGACTCTGTCAAGGCGCTATGCGGGGCCGCCGGCCGTTGTTTTAATGTATCGGTAAAAACGTTGCGAATCAGGTTGGGCATTATCAATATAAGAAACAAGTATAGCGTCAAGCCCACAATGGAAATGGCAAGCCATATTTTTATGGTGAGGGAGGTGTTTTTCATTGGTCCGTCATCCTGTATCCAAAGCCATATAGGGTTTCAATGTGCAGTTCACTCATTTTTTTTCTGAGCCGGCGCACCAGGTCGTCCACTGATCGGTCGGTGCCGATGTGCTCCTCCCCCCAGACACGGTTGATAATTTGTTCCCTGGATAAAGCCTGCCCCTTGTGTTTGGCAAAAAACAAAACGAGATCGAATTCCTTTGACGTTAATTCAATATTGCTCCGTCCTTTAAGGATTATACGCTTGTTTTCATCCAGGACATATGGGTTAATGTTGATTACTGAGTTTTTAATCTGCGCCGGTTTGTAAACCCGTTCCAGCAGGCGGTGTACGCGAATAACCAGTTCGCGGGGCAAAAAAGGTTTGGCCAGGTAGTCGTCGCTTCCCATTTCCAGACCTATGATGCGGTCCAGATCGGCGTCCCGGGCGGAAATGAAGATCACGGGAACTTCCGGGGACGTCGCCTTGATGCTGCGTAGCAACTGGTAGCCGTCAATGTCGGGCAGCATAATGTCCAAAATCCATAGGTGCGGGCTATCTTCAATGGCTGTCAGGGCGCTTTTGCCATCATAAAAAGCCCGGACTTTCCACCCTTCTTTTTCCAGATAGGAAGCCACTATTTGGCTCAGGTTCACCTCGTCTTCAACCAGTATAATCTTATACAAATGCGCAACCCCCTTATGGCCGGTTCTATTTCAAATTATACCAAAAAAAACGGGCTTTTCGGAAGTCCGTCCGGTTGGCTCAACGTTTGCATGGCAGTTTTTCAGATGCGAGTTGTTTCCGCCGGGCCAGATACCTTTTGTTGTTTAAAGAAGAGGAGCCCTCTTATAAAAGAGAGCCCTAATTTTGGGGTACAATCAGTTAGCTCCCACTGAGATACCTAATTTCACAGGGGTTTGGCGTTTAATGCCAAACCCCTAATCAAAACTATCTCAGGGAAACACTAATTTATATCCGCCAGCCTGTCTGAAAGTTGTTGGTTTTTTTCCTCCAATTGATTCAGAAGCTGTGGCAGCAGTTCCTTTATGGCAGAGTCATCACCGTCTTTTACCGCTTTATGGAGTTGGAACACCAGGCCTGCTTTAGCCCCTAGATTAAGTTTTTGCACTTCTTCCCGGGCTTGTTCACGGGTGATAGTGCCATTTTTAAGTTCTTCCCGGATGGCTTGCAGCTTTTCTTTTTCCTCATCGCTTAACCGGAAATTTAGCTTGTGCTTACGGATTTTGTCAATACCGAGTTCTTGCGCTTCTTCACGGGCCTGCTCACGGGTGATAATGCCGTTTTTAAGTTCTTCCCGGATAGCTTGCAGCTTTTCTTTTTCCTCATCGCTTAACCGGTAATTTTCCTTTAATTCCTCCATCAGTTTTTTACGTTCGGCAAGGGCGTTTTTCCACCGGTCCATAGTTTCCGGCGCATACGAGTCAACCAGATCCAGCATTTTGTCGTGCATTGCCTGGCACTGTTCAGCGTTAAGACGTTGCGTATGAGCAGCTTTCTTTTTTAAAAGCGCTTCAGTGGGAATTGCGGTATCTGCCGCAAAAGAGGCGGTGGGAGCCAGCACCGACAATCCGATGGCAATTGAAAGAGCTTTGATTTTCCAGTTGAACATGATTAAACTAATTCCCCCTTACTTATAGGTTTTTAAGTGGCCACTACAACAATATACAAAGCAAATGCGGAACAATTATAAAGTTTTAATGAAAAATTATTAAAAATTATCTTCTTATTTTTTTAAACCAAAGGAGCAGGTTTTCGTAATATTTTAGAATGTATTGCCGGGC
>JAKSCU010000352.1 GCA_022360435.1 Bacillota bacterium | reverse complement strand
TGGCGCGGGCCACGGTGTCGCGGCCGATGCCCAGGTTCTCGGCGATGGCCTTCTGCGTCTCGCCGATGCTCAGGGCATCGCAGATCTTCTGATCGCGACCCGACAGGCTGGCCTTGGCCTTCTCGATGTCCAGCCTCAGGTCGACCGGCTCGGGTTGCGTGACGTGGTTGGGCCAGATGGGCCGACCACTGAGTAGCGCCCGCGACCGGCTGCTGACGCGCTTGAGGTGTTCGGCGTAGCGGCGCTTGGCACGCAGATGCGCTGCCAGCTGGCGATCAATCACGGCAGTCATCACCGTCGTTCGTGTCGCGCCGTTGGAGCGGGTTTCATCGAACTGGAGATCAGCGAGCATCGGCACGATGCGTTGCTGCAGGTCGTCGATCTCATCGCGATGGATGCGCATGCGCCGGGCGCGACTGACGATCAGGGGGGCGACCTTTGGGTCGACGATGTCGGTGTAACGGTTGGTGTGCATGACGGGCCTTTCGATTGGGGCCTTGGGTTGTCGGTCGAGATGCTCCCGCCGACTCGCGTGTCGGGGGCTCTACGTCATGCCCGTCATGCTCGAAGTGTTGTTCGTTCAGGTATGTAGTTTCGGCGCTGCGCCGGCGAACTCATCTGCGCCACATGTGTGGCGCATTGCTGGTTCACGCGGCGCAGCGCAGAGGCCATATGTGGCGCATGTGTGTTTGCTGGGTCACGGCGGTTTGACCCAGCAAGTGCGAGCCCCGGCGGCAAACAACAGAGTGTCCGCGACATGCCGGTCGCCGCGATCCGGCACAAGTCGCCCGCCGTGACACTCACAGTTGTTGGAGCATCGCCATGCACGCACTCGCACGAAACACCGATCCACCGACATCGCATGAAGCCGCCGAGGCGGTGGAGAGCTCCGGCCGCGCGTCGAGCCAGCGCCACCTGTGCCTGCTGGAAGTGTGGAAGCGGCCGGGCAGCACGGCGGCTGAGATCGCGGCGCGCACCAGCCTGGAGCGCCACGTCCCCTCGCGCCGGCT
>JAKSCU010000384.1 GCA_022360435.1 Bacillota bacterium | reverse complement strand
GTTGTTCTCCCACCATGCCGGCGATCTACGTTGCGACGGATGAAGCCATCGGTCCAACGCTCAAGCATTCGCCCCAACGCAAGGATCCTGCTTTCGCTTGCCTAACATGTCATCTGTATTACTCAGCATGAAGCGGACCCTCTGTACGTATGCAGCAAAGGTCTCCTGCAACTTCCGCGCAGCTGACCACACCGCTTCGCGATGCTCCGTGGGCGAGGCAAGCGCCTGGTCCGCCAACATTTGGCCTCGTTCGACAGCGCGAGCTTGATCAGCCGGATTAATGACCCACTCGTCCCGATCCAGGCTTTGCATGAAATCCTGGCACTTGCCACGGTAACCGACAAGCACAGCAGGAACGCCGAGTGTACTAGCCAATACAACCGCATGGAGACGGACGGCAAACATGAGCGAGCAATTCGAGACCAGCCGTTGAAACGCTGCTACATCTCGTGGTTGATGGACCGGAACATCGGGTGCATCCAACTGCCTCATAAGCGATCGGCACGCCGCAACATCCTCGGGCGTCATTGCAATAGGGACGATTTGCCAGCCAGCTTTTGTCCATGGGCTCGCCCACTCAAGCAATAATGCCTCCGCCGCTTGCGCCTGATCACGGGCACTGGTTTGACTAGCGGCCACCGGGGCTGCTACGTTTACGGCGATCCTTCGCGTACGACTCGGATCCGCAGAAGGCCTTTCCAAGGTGAATAACAAGGCCGGGTCGCCTACCACTTCGGCCTGAAGGCCAATGGTTCTCAGCCGCGCGACGGAAAGCGGTCCGCGAACACCGACGCCGACCGCGTTACAGAGGATGTCCGCCCAGCCGTTCAGGTCGAATCCCTGCTGTTCCAGACCCGACGACCCAACGCCTGTGCCGAAGGTTGCGACGGGGACATTCCATTCCCGCGCAAGCTGAAGAGGCCCAATGAAGCGCTCATTGATGAGCGTCCCGCCGCCCAGCCAGATCGAGGAAAAGACGCGGCTCCCCGAAAGCCCCATCCGCCCTATCTGCCGCTCGACGCTTGCTGGATGTACACTCGAAATCATCCGGCCGTCTATCTGCCGCGCTGCAGCAAACATCGCGTCATCCCCCAGATTAGACTGCCCGTGATTTCCGACATAGCCCACCAACCTTCCGGAACAAGCATAATTCGCAGCACGCTTGGCCGCACGGATCAATCGATCAGTTCTTCGTTCAGGTCTGTTCAGCGCATACTCCCGTGAAAAAGTCGATGCTCACCAAGTCTTGACTGGATCACTCGATATTCATTCGATTCTTTAAACATCCCTCGCAACCTATGTCACTGCGCATCAGTATCCTCGATCAAATGGTTGCTGGTTCGGTGCCGACCTCGATGGAAAAATCGCCGAGTACAACACCTTTGGGTCTCAATTCGTCGTTTGTATATGGATACGGAAGTGGTTCGACAACCGAAAATACAGCCGCTCCCTCGACACGGTCATGTATCGCATCACCGCATACAGCAAGGTCAACCCGATACCTCCCAGGCTTGAGCCAAAGATTTCGCACTCGGAGGTGACCTTCTGTCTGACCTTCCACACTGAAATGCGGATGGACGAATCGCGAATCAAAGTGTACAACATCACGACCTTGTTCATTAACAATGAGACAGGCCATGTATAGTGACTCGATGTGTTCATGACGACGCTCCAATCGAAACGTCAGATCGAGATCGTCCGTGACACCAATGCAATCAGGTTCAACGGACGCATTCGTGAGAACAACTCCTCCCTCACCGAGCCGCCGGTTAACCGACAACTCGAAATCGCTACGTTCTGAGAAACTTTGCATGTACGTATCGACTGCGCAGCTTACAGACCCGTCATACGTGATGCGTCCGGCGTCTAGAAACACTCCGCGACTACACAAAGTCGAAACTGAATGCATCTGATGACTGACGAACAACACCGTCCTCCCCTCTCCTTCCGCCACATCCTGCATCTTGCCCAGGCATTTCTTCTGAAACTCTGCGTCGCCTACAGCGAGAACTTCGTCGACGATGAGAATCTCGGTTCGCAGATGGGCGGCGACGGCAAAGGCAAGACGGACGTACATGCCGCTGCTGTAGCGTTTGACCGGCGTGTCGAGAAACTTCTCGACGTCGGCGAAGTCGACAATGGCGTCAAACTGATTGTGAATC
>JAKSCU010000521.1 GCA_022360435.1 Bacillota bacterium | reverse complement strand
CTTGATCGGTGTCATGCCAGCCTTGGCGGGCCGCTTCATTCAACTCGCGGTTTCGAGCTTCCTTGAAGATCACGGAGACGTGTTTTGCAGTATCCAGGCGCGCAGCTCACAGTGGATTATTGATGGTGTTGTTACGCGAAGGCTCGATCTCGGTTTGGTGGAGTCAGGTTTGAACCATCCCGATCTTGTCGCGGAACCGCTAATGGAGCATGAACAAGTTTGCATTATGCCGAATGACCATCCTCTGACGAATAAGGAGGTGATCAAACCGCGCGATCTTCATGATATTCCATTCTTATCCATCAATCCGGATAGCCACCCAGGACACGAGCTCGAAACCCAGTTTGAGAAATATGGAATCAGGCCGAAAATATCGATGATCGCCAATCTGATGTCTACCCTTTGCGAGATGGTAGCCGCAGGCCATGGTGTGTCCTTGGTTCACCCCTTCTTAACGAGTGGAATGGAACATCGATTGACGATCCGCAAATTCAAACCTGAAATCCCTTTCAATGTCCAGCTCTGTCGCCGCTCAGATATAAGGAATACACAAATTATCGACGAATTTGCCAAGCGATTGCGTGCGACTTCAACGCACATAGTTTGACCCGAAGAGTTATTGAGCGTACCCCCGTATTTCGAGAAAGGTTTAATGTAGATGTTCTATTGCCTTCTGAGGCAATAGGAGAGTAAGAAATAGCTGAAACATCAACGTATCCTCTTAGACTACCAACTTCGCTTAAAGAGGAAGTTACCAAGGTTGCCAAGCGTGACGGATCCAGCGTTAACCAATTTATTGCATTGGCGGTTGCTGAAAAAATTTCTGCTTTGGAAACGGAGGAGTTTTCAAAGAACGTGGACAATTAGCAGATATGGGTGAGTTTAAATTTTTGATGGGTGTTTTGGAGTGTACATAGGTGGTGTTAAGTTGTTGTTTTTTTAAAGTTATTTTTCATTGGAGTACACTGGCGAACATCACTGTTTTACTGAAACTGACTGGGACACGAGTGGCTGAGCTAAGAAATTCAACACTAATATAATAAAGATATATTATGAAAATATTTGGCACTCAAATAGCCAACACTAAAAAATATAGAATGGAATTTCCTTGAAATTTAAATTTCTTTATTTTTGTATATATCTTAATCCGACACCAAATATTCTGCAGCACTACCCTTTACTTTTCTCTGACTAGTTATTT
>JAKSCU010000254.1 GCA_022360435.1 Bacillota bacterium | reverse complement strand
TTTATATAAAAGTAGTGGAGCGCCCTTGTCGTCAAAACCGGTAATCATGCCGTTCTTTTCGATGTTCATTGACGAAACGGGCACGTTCAGTATTTGTATGGGCGCGTTTTCGGTATAATCAGCCATTTGAGTAGTACCCGTTAAGGCAAGACCCGTAGTATTAGTTGTTATTGTTATAGCTTGATTGCCGCCACCGGCGGCATAATCTTCATCATATCCGTTGTAGACGGTTGTTACGAAGAGATCATGCTGATTGGGGTTGGCTGTAGTCGGGTTCGGCCTTTTATAAGCCATTATGCCCGAGGTTGACTGCTCCGCATTGATTTTGGCAATAATGTCATCCAACGAGTCAGTGGCAGTAAAAGATACAGTGACGTCTTGCCCATCGGTGCCGTCGGCCAACATACCCCTTATTGTCAAATCCCCATTGGCGCCGGGATTTCCGGGATCGGCAATAGTTATGGATTGTTTGGCTTTTTGCCAGGTTGTGCCCACCAGCTGGTAACCGTTGGAGTTGACCATTTTGCCGTCCTGGGTTACGTAGAAAATGCCTTCCCTGGTGAAATAGCTTTCATTGGCGCCCCTGTTGACCTTGAAGAAGCCGGTGCCGTTGATGGCCAGATCAAGGGTCCTGGTGGTGCTTTGCAATGGGCCGGAGTTCATAAAGGAACTGATGCTGGCCACGTTGATGCCCAGGCCGGCTTGGGCCGGGTTGGTCGATATCCCGCCGCTTTTAATGGTCTGGTAAAGGGTGTCTTGAAAATTGGTGCGCCCGGCTTTAAAGCCGATGGTGTTGACGTTGGATATATTGTTACCCACCACGTCCATGCGGATCTGGTGGTTTTTCATGCCGGAAACGCCTGAATAAAGGGAACGAATCATGGAGTTTAAATCCTCCTTGTTTAAGTTTTAATATTTACCCAAAAGGTTAATTAACGTTTTAACGCCACTACTTCCTGCAATACCTCGTCGGCGGTGGAAAACACCTTGGCATTGGCCTGGAAACCACGCTGCGAGGTGATTAGGTTGGCCAGTTCTTCCGCAATGTCGATGTTGGCCATTTCCAGGTAACGGGAGCGGATTTCACCGAACCCTTCGGGGCCGTCTTCGTTGGATGTCCGCTCACCGGTACTGTTGTTTTCCATGAACAGGTTGTTGCCCGCCCTGGTTAGCCCGGCCGGATTGACGAAGTTGAAAAGCCCGATTGTACCCAGCGAATCACCGTCCAGGAATATTTCACCGGTTTGGGTGACTTCCACATCGTCCATGGATTGACCTTCCTCCAACTCGATAACAATGGCGTCCTCGTCGGTATCAACCACTTGCAGCCCGGCGGAATTGACCAGGTTGCCTTCCTTGTCAATGAAAAAGGAGCCGTCCCTGGTAAACCTCAAGTTGTCGTTATTGTCCAAGATGCCGAAAAAGCCGGGGCCGGTGATGGCAAAGTCCAGCAATCTTCCCGTGGCCTGCAGCGGCCCCTGGTTGAAATTGTTGGATACGCCGGCCACATTCATGCCCGTGCCCACCTGGTAACCGGCGGCGTTGCCGGCGGCGCCCAGGGTTTGGTACAGGGTGTCCTGGAAGTTGGCCCGGCCGGTCTTGTAGCCGGTGGTGTTCACGTTGGATATATTGTTGCCGATTACATCCATGCGTACCTGGTGGTTGCGCATTCCGGATACGCCTGAATACATGAACCGGATCATAATTAAACCTCCTGTGCGTTGCATGTCGCACCATTTAAACGCGCGCTCCCGGTACCGGGCCGCTTCAATCGGTCGGCGGCCCGCAGCCTCCCGGAGGGCCGGCTGCTATTTGGTAATAACCGCGCTGTCTATATTGGTAAAAACATGCTCCTGCATTGATTCTTCGTCCATGGCTGACACCACGGTACGGTTTTTCACGCTGACGATGAGAGCCAGTTCGCCGTGAATGAGCAGGGAGTTGTTGGCTCCTTTGTCCCGGGCCCTGTTCATGGCGTCGTTAATCTTGTGCCAGTCCTCGTTGCCCAGAACAATGTTCCTTTCCTGCATTCTTTTTTGAGCATGGGCCGAAACCTTGATTTGTTCAACGCTTGCCAGTTCCCGGAATAGTACGTCCCGGAAGTTGTCCGCGCTATTGCCCGCCTGTTTTGGGGGCTTGCGACCCGGGTCTGGTTTTCGGACAACCGGTTCGGGAGTGATGTGCACCCCCTTGATGGTCAATTGAAAGCACCCCGCTTTTTACACTTCAGTTGTTTGTTGTTCGCCGGTTCCGGCGCCACCCGCCGGAGTTTCCCCGCCACCGCTGTGGGCGGTAGGCTCTTTGGGCCGGCTCTGCAATTCGATAATCTGTCCCACGCTGTAGTTAGAACCGTCGACGGTGACCATTACATCTCCGTTTTCCAGGAGAACCTTTTCCACCAGGCCGGTTATCTCGGCAGAGTCGTCTTTAACGGTAACCTGCTGACCCACCAGGGTCATGTACGCCAAAAGCGAGTTGTCGTTTGGGCTGCCGGTGACGTCCACCAACTGGTCCAGCGTATATGCGTAGCTGTCGTTGCCCGCCAGGTAAAAGTATGGTTCATCCAAAATATATACGCCGCCTACCCGGCCGGTAATTATATCTTCCCCTCAATCACTGATACCTGCCGGCCGATGAGTTGGAAGTACCGGGACATTTCGTACTCGGCGGCCATCTTGTCCATGCTCTCACTTACTTTGTACATCTGTTCCATGGAAGCCATTTGGGCCATTTGGGACACAAATTGGGAGCTGTCCTGGGGTTCCATAGGGTTCTGGTACGTCAACTGGGCCACCAGTATTTTCAGGAAAGCATCCGGGTCGGCCAGTCCCTTTTGTTCCCGGACGGTTTCGTTTTCACCGGGCAGGTAGTAGTCGCTGCTGCTGCCGCTTACTGGTTGGGTCATGCCGCGCCTCCCTTCGTTACACAAAATGGTTTACGCGATTGGGTATTTCATGCCGCCGGTTTTCGGCCTCGGGCTCGGAAGTGTTTGCTCCCGGTTCATCACGCCCGTCATTAGAACGCTTAGATTGGTTGTTGAACTGTTGCTCGTGTTTTGATTCATGCGCCCAGCGCCCTTGTTCATCCCCGGTGGTTACCGTGGACTGCTGAAGGTTGAGCTGGTGGCCGGCCATGGTTTCCCGCAACTGACCGAGGGAACTTTCAATAACCTGCCTGGCGCTTTCGGTGGCGGCGTGAAAATGAGCGGATACTTTGCCGTCCTTGTAGACCAGTTTAATCAGCACTTCGCCCAGGCTTTCGGGATGCAGTTGCAGCCGGACGTGGGTGTGGCCTTGTCCATCTTTGGTCACCTGTCCCCGGATGGCTTCCGCCAGTTGCATAAACAATGGCTGTTCGGCGCTGCGTAGCGCCGGAGTCGTTTCACCGCCCGGGGTCTTTGCGGCGGCTGGCGCCGAAGCTGCGGTATTTAGCGCGACCTGCGCCGTATCGGTCCGGTTGACGCCGTTCAACGGGTCGGCGGGCATATTTGCGCTTGCTTCACTTCGGCCGGTGGCGCTAAACCGGGCCAAGTCACCGCCCGCAACATTGCCAAAAGTTTGGTCGGTCCGGATGAATGCGGTACCGGTCCTGGCTTCGCCGGCGCCGGTCTCGGCTCCGTTGGCCACCGGGGGCCGTAATCCATTGTCCGGAGTTTTGTCACCCCGGTTTTTCACCGGGCCTTCGGCTATTATGGAAAGCCGTTCGGCCGGGGCCGTTAAAGCGGATACGGCTTGGGAAACAGGGCGTTCTGCAGCCGGTTGGTTGTTTGCCGTTACGCTGTTATCCGGGCCGGTTGAATTTAGTAAATGTAGCAACTGCGTCTGATTTTGCCCCGGATTTTTCAATAATTGCCGCATGTCGTCCCGGTTGAGCAAACTTACAAGTTGCTGTAACTGCTCCTGTGAAGTGGCAAGCTGTCCCTGTGCGGCCGGGCTGTTAATGATTGCTTGTTTATCGGCGGTTCCTGCCAGCAGCTCAAGCAATATTTTAGCAGCCTGGCGGCTATTTGTTTGTATTGATTCAACGGGCGCCGGATTTTGCCCCAAGCCGGTTTTAACCGGTATAGCGTCATATTGTGACACAACTTTTTCCGGTGCCAGGCCGGTCTGTTCCGGCGGCAAGCCGGTTTCCCGGCTTTGCGGAATCGCGCTCAATAACAGCGCCAGCAACTCAAAGAGCGCTGGTTCCCGGGCTGCCGGGTCGTTCCCGGCGTGAGCGCCCTTTTCCGCATTGTCCCCGGTGGCCGGGAAGTATTCATGGTACATGGCGGATTGTAGATTGGCCATAAACCCGGGTTGGTTTTTTCCCTCGGCCGGGTTGTCGCCCTCTTGGCCCGAAAGGCCCTGTGCATGGCCGGAGAACATCAACTGCAATATTTGCATAAAATCCATTCCCCGCCCGCCGGAGCCTAGGGCAACCGCGCCCGCGGGACTTCCAAAAAGCTGCTGCTGCGTTTGGGCGGCCTGGGTAATATTCTGTATTTGCGTCTGGTTCACCCCCTTTCCTTCTCTTTAGTTTTTTATATTAAACCCGTCCGGCGCCGGCAATTAAGCCGGACTGGGTTTAAGAGCTCTTACGGTTCTTATTATACTGCCGCCCCGCCACTTCGTCGGTTTCCTTTTGTTCCGCGGTTGTGGCGGCATGGTTGTAATGGCTGAGTTTTTTTTCCCGCAGCTTGTCCATGACGGTGCGGTCCCGCACCGCTTGCACCAGATTTTTGTGACACTTTTCCAGCTTGCGGCGGGAAAGGTTAAGGGCCGTTTCTTTCTTTTTAACCTCCCCGGCCATGTAGTCGCAATAAGCCAGCCGGTTGAACATGTCGAAGGGGCTCAACACCTGGTTGTCCATGACGGCGCAGGCCAATCTGTCCCTGGTCTCACACAGGACGTCATGGTTTTGCCGGTATTCCTCCTGGGCCTTGACCTGGCGGAGAGCCGCCTGTTCTTCAAGAATTTTACGGTACCCCAAAACCGGCTCCAGGCGAAAGTTGAATTTTTTCATTCAGTAATCACTCCTGTAAAAACGTGATACCCTGCATCGCTTGTTCATAGGTTGATTTTTCGTTCATTCCCTGGCGCAAAAAACCGGTTATCTGTTCGTGGTACTTGACGGCCTCGTCGATTTCCGGGTTGGAACCCTTGGCATAGGCGCCCACGTTGATCAGGTCTTCGGCCTGCTTATGCGTGGCCAGCAGGTGGCGCAGCCGCGACGAGGCGCGAAGATGCTCTTCATTTACCAGGTCGGGCATCAGCCTGCTGACGCTGTTCAGCACGTCTATGGCGGGATAATGCTGGCGCGCCGCCAGTTCCCGGGTCAGCACTATATG
>JAKSCU010000519.1 GCA_022360435.1 Bacillota bacterium | reverse complement strand
GCCCAAAACGATCTCCATTGGCTCCAAACAATAGGACTTTACCTACGACTACATGTCCCGCCGCGTGCGTAAGGAAGTGCGCGAATGGGACGGCTCGAATTGGATCCTTCAGACCAATGAGAAATACGTCTACAGCGGCTGGAACCTGGTCGCTGTCTACAACGGGCGCAACAGCGATGCCCTTCTTCGCACCTACACCTGGGGCACCGACATCAGCGGCACCGTCGGCGGAGCCGGAGGCATCGGCGGACTCTTATCGGTACAAGAACACAGCGGCACCTACGCGGGCAAAACCTATCTTTATAACTACGACGCCACCGGCAACGTCACCCAGCTGGTCGACGCCGCAGATGGCACAATCGTGGCCCAATACCGATACGATCCCTACGGCAAAACAAGAGTCGCAACCGGCAACGGCTACGAGCAAGTCAACCCCTTCCGCTATCAAACCAAATTTACCGACGATAGCACCCAACTCATCTACTACGGCTATCGCTACTACAGCCACTCCATGGGCCGCTTCCTCAACCAGGACCCACTCGGAGAACAAGGTGGTCTGAACCTCTATGCCTTCGTGGGCAATGATCCCATCAACGCAAGGGAGTATCTGGGTCTCTCAGAACTTCGAGGCGACTGGCACTGGTGGAGAGATGGGTTAGGCCATTCAGGTGACGGTAACTCCAACTGGAGAAAAATCCTCTCCCACGCCTACAATATGTATTACGATAGCTGGAGCGCTACCCAGCGCAACGACTTCCAGGTCGAAACCCTGGCGGCATACTGGCATAGTGACACCAACCGACATGATGAAGCCTCTTTGGATCAAATGGTCGGAAATGCTGTGCATACTGCTATCGCAAAATTGATGAGCACATCAAATGGTACCATTGAACCCGTTACCGCTGAAGCTGCAAGCGGCGTGGTGGCCAGTGCGGGTGGTAGCCAAGTTGTTGCTCCAAGTGATACAGGACGATACGCTAGAGGTAATGGTGGTGAAGGTTCTGGCGGTGGCTCCGGTGGAGG
>JAKSCU010000516.1 GCA_022360435.1 Bacillota bacterium | reverse complement strand
AGGAGTTGGGTGCTGTTTATCGTAACGCAATGGGCGTAACGAAAGGGCCTTACTCTCTTTCTAGGGCTCGAGACTATAACGCCGGGCGGCCTATACAGAAGCAACATCAAACCTTAATTCAATGCGTGGTCATGGAGGCGTTTCCCGGTAATGATTGGGTGAGCGATGACAGGAACTATTTGGCTAGACTGATGGATCGCTATGGTTGCTATGAGGCACTGACGCATAATTGTGAGCTCGACATTGGCACAAAAGATATCGTAGACGGTGGTTTGTGGGTGGAGTACCAGGGCCACCAAAACCACGACGAGGGTGGCAGTGCCGTTGATAGAGATAAAGCCAAAGTCCAGGTGTGCGCTGGCCGTTGTCTTCTACTTGTCATTCCGAAAATCAAGCATCTCGATGTTTGCCAGGCGATACAAAGCGTTAAGCATGCGCTAGAAAACCATCCAGACCGTGTTAGGGCCGAGAAAGCATTGGAACAGTGGAAAGAGCCTGACCCGGATCACGTTCGTCAAAGGTGGTTGAAGGCCATGCCAGAAATGGCAAAGGATTCAGCGCGACGATTGAGGGAGTCAATGGATCAACATGGGCATGTCTTGCTTAATGACGAACTTGAAATTTTCTCCAAGGGAACGTTCTCATATCAATGCGGATACTGCGGAGAACATTCTCACGACAATAACGTCAAACAATACATCGACGGGCCGGCTAAGGGTTGCGAAGCTTGTCAGTCTCTTCGAATGTTAGAACATGGGGAAAGGAACCGGCGTGAAAAGTGGAGCAACCATCCACTGTGGCCATCTTTGCCCGACGTGACCAAAGCGCAGCTGTGCGATAACTCACTGAAGGCCGCCTGCCCAAAATGCGGATCGGAAGTTGGAAAGGAAAATCTTTTCGACCGCCCAGACTATTTTTGCCTTTGTTGTCTGGACACGGGCCGAATCATTACTGGCAACGGGCAAAGTGCAGGCACTGTGTATCAAAATCTCGAGGCAATAAAAGAAGTCATTCATGCTGTTGATGAAAATCCCCACGTTCGCTTTGAAGATCAAATTTCCGTTGAGGATGGCAATATCGTTCTTACCTTAACGGTAAATGGCATGACCAGAAGCCTGCCTCTT
>JAKSCU010000515.1 GCA_022360435.1 Bacillota bacterium | reverse complement strand
CATGATCGAGATCGCGGGGCGCTACTACCTGATTGGTTCGATCCGTGAAGACGTGAAAGTGCGTTATTGGGTGGCGGACGATCCGATGGGTCCGTTCGGCAACTTCTTTGACAATACGTTGCTGCCACAGGGCAACTATGCGGCGAGGCCTTCACGGGATGGTGATAAGTGCCTGGTGTGGTGTTTTTTCAGCAAGCCGGTGACGACGGGCGGGCCGCAGCAACTCTTGCCGCCGCCGAAGGAGCTGGAGGTTGTGGATGACGGGCGTCTTCGGCTGCGGTCGTTTCACGGCTTTGACAAACTGGTCAGCGAGGCACTGGACATTGATGACCTGACGCCGGTCGACCCGATGCTGGGCCAGCTTGATGCGGAAGATGAAGTGCGCGGCGGGCGCTGCTGGATGGGCAGCCCGCACGGGTTCGAGGCGTTTCTGTTTCACGGCGAGTTCAACGATTTCCGCATGCGCACGAAGCTGGAGCTACGTGGCAGGGGCAAGTGCGGGCTGGTGTTTCGCACGGACGACGAGGGGCACGGCTACTACATCAGCATGGACATGATCAAAGGGCTGGTACAGCTTCGCGCGTGGGGCGAGGCGCGGTCGCTGTTGTCGCGGCAGGCGTTCAGCTTCAGGCCGCTGCAATCGGCGCACTTTATCAGCGACCGCGTCGGGCCTTGGGAACTGCGGCTGATCGCGTATGGGCCGTATCTCGAATTCTCCGTCAATGATTACGTGCTGCTGTCATTGGTGGACGACACGTTCAATAAAGGTCGCGTTGGTTTTTATTGTGAAAGCGCGGAGATTCTATTGCAGGCGCCGATCATCGAAGAATTGTTCCGGTTGTACGCTACCGGGAACTGGAGTCTGTCGGATCTGGCCCGCTATGCGGCGGCACAAGGCATGACAACCGTGCCGATGCGACGCAGGAGAACCAGGGAGGAAATGCTTGCCGATGAACCGCCCGAAATAGAAAAGACCGCCCGGCCGCTCACCGAAAATCACATCAGCCGGATACTCACAAACCCATTCTATACCGGCAGGACAATCGGCGAGGACGGTACCTACATTCAAAGCACGAGCCACAGCGCGCTCGTCGACGATCACACGTTCACCCTG
>JAKSCU010000477.1 GCA_022360435.1 Bacillota bacterium | reverse complement strand
TTTTTCTATTTGAATATTTTCTATGCCATTTAAAATTTCTACTACATCCAGCTTATTCTTAGATTTTTTACTCCCCGAGGAATAAACTATTACTTTTCTGTCCACTTCATCCGCATAATTTCCGCTTAAATCTTTTACTGTATATTTCAGTATATACTCCCCTGCCTTAGCTGTGTCCACTTCTCCTATTATCACTATTCTTCCGGTTATATCTCCATCCATATCATCTTCTGCCGTCGCACCCGGTTCTATATATTCTCCATTTACCCGAATTCTTATTGAAGCATCTCCCAAAAGTGTAATAACCGGCTTTACACTGTCTTGGCTTATGCTATCATATTTTTCGGTTACCGCTTCACTATATTTTTCTTTCAAGCTTTCATAAGTATATCCTTCTACGGGTGCTTCATTTATGATGGCCTGCGCTACATCTTTTTTATGCTTTTCTGTAAAGTTGTTATATTTCTCTACAGCCTCCGAATCAAAATCCATATCCGGGTCTTCTATTATATTCAATACCTCATTAACAGTTACATCTTCTTCATTCAGTATTTTTACCATCTCTTGCTGTTTTTCCTCTTTGGTAAGGTACATTATTGCATAAATACTCAGATGATTTGTACTAAGCTTCATTGTTCCAAGGTCCGGTTCATATTCTCCCTTGATGTATTCCCACTCCTTGCTGGTTTTATTGTAATAGAATGTCATGAACTTATCTTCTTCATTTATGTCTTTTCCTACTACAATTCTCAATATTATTTCTTCATCTTCTGTTTGGAAGTTTTCTATTTCTTCCTCTTTTATTACGTTTCCTGATTCATCTTCTTCTATTATCTTCATTTTGAAATCATACACGTTGTCTTCATATATATCAATATTTTGATTTATGCTTTTTACCGCTTCCAGCATCACCTTGTTTTCTTGTATTTCTGTATTTACCTTTTCACATATTAATTCCAGTCTTGAATTACTTGCCATACTCCCTGCGTCTATTTCTTCCAAAGGTATTTCTATAGACGTATTTTCAGTTTCCAGTTCCATGCTTATACCATTTTTCTTGGCATTTTCTACCTGTTCCTTGCTGACACTTACTTTAACCGGTTTTTCCGCCGCAACTGTTTCTTCTACTATTATTTTTATTTTTTCCTGGTTGTTTTGCTTTGCACCTTCTATGGCACCCGATATCTTTTCATCCTGTATTCTTTCTTCATTTGCTGCTTCTATTTCTGCTTCTTCAGCCACTGCTTTTCTTATCACCTTTACCAATCTCTGTTCCACAGTTATATTGCCGGATGTGTCCGTCACTTTATAAATAATTACATATTCTCCTATCCTGTCTGTATCTACAAATCCTTCTATTTCCACTTTATCTGTTATATCTCCGTCATTATTATCTATGCATACAACTCCCTTTTCTACATACATTTGTCCTTGCTCTACCGTAACTACACTATCTCCAATCAGCGTTATGAGCGGTTTTACCGTATCCGCTACTACTTTCACTACATATTTTTTTGTTACTAACGCACTGCCTTTGCTTACAACTGCAGTCAGGACCACTTCTGTATCTTGTGCCGGGGTGCTTACAGTTCCGTCTGTTGAAATAACATTTTCATCACTACTTGTCCATGTTATCTTACTTCCATTTTCCCCCACTGTCGCCAGCTCAATTTTTCCCGTTACATGTTCACTGTTATCTCCGTCCAGATATCCTATCTCAATGGCATCCCTATCTTTATTAACCCATTCTTCATCGTTATCAACTGTAAAGGTTATGGTCTTTGCATTTCCTACTGTATCTACTATTACTAATGTATACGTGCCGTTTTCATTTATGGTGCTTCCGTTTTCAAAAGGTTTTCCATTTAGTGTTGCTGTTCCGTCGTCAAAGTTTATGGTCAAATATTCTTTATATATTGCTTTA
>JAKSCU010000234.1 GCA_022360435.1 Bacillota bacterium | reverse complement strand
GAAGTAGCCAATTGCCCGGCACTTGGCGCGGAACTGCCCTGCCATCGCGGCATGGATGAGCACGCCCAATTCGGTCATGTCCCATGCCGGACCGATGAGTAGCAACGTCCGCCAACGGTAGTAACTCAGCAGCAGCCACCAACGGTTCTTCTCAAGGTGATACATCTGGTTGAGTGTCTTCTCTGGTTTGTGCTTGTGATACACGACGGTACACGGCACATACATCGCCTCATGACCCATCTGCCGCATCTTCCAGGAGAGGTCGACGTCTTCACAGTAGAGAAACATCGCCTCGTCGAACAGGCCGAACGCTTCGATGAGCTTCGTGCGCACGACCAGCGCCGCGCCGGAAGCGAAGTCGATCGCGCGCGGCTCGTCGTATTGCCCTTCGTCGACCTCCTCGAACGCGGAGACAAAGCCGAAGCCAAGGAAATGGCACACGTTGCCCGCCGTGTTGAACCGGGGCGGGGCTTCGGAGGCAGGATCGTGCAGCAAAATCTTCGGCTGGGCGATGGCGACCCGCGGATGGGCTTCGAGGTAATCGACGAGCGGTCGCAGCCACTCCGTTTGCGCATCACCTTTCACAAGCGTGTCCGGATTGAGCAGCATGAGATAGGGCGCGTTTGGATATTGCTTTGCGATATGCACCCAGCCCAGGTTGTTGCCGCCCGTGAAGCCGAGGTTTTCATTGGAAGTGATCAGGTCGATCTCAGGAAAGTGCTCGTTGACAAGATCTGCCGTGCCATCACACGAAGCGTTGTCCACCACGACGATGCGCGTGGGCAAGTTATCATCGGTCGCGTCGAGCAGCGAGGCCAGACACTCTTCCAGATCGTCGCGATGGTTGTACGCGACAATCAGAATGACCACGAGCGGCGATGGTGATGCAGCATCGTTCATACTTTGCTAAGTGCCAGGCATGTCACTCGTGTCGGTGGCGTCGGCAGGTGGAGCGGCCTCGCGGTCAAGCCTTTCGTTGATCAGGCTAAGCTGCTGGGCGAGCGTCGTGATCTGCCGCTCCTGCACGCTGACGATCGAGAGCAGCTTGAAGATCATCAGGATGAAGAAGATCGTCACGCAAAGCAGCGCGACGGTTCGGTAGTCGATGGCCAGCAAATTCGCCACCCGCGCGAGCCCCTCCCGCCAGATTGCGAGGCCCAGGAACGGTATTCCGGTAAGCACGAAGATGATGGCGTAGCGTTCCTTGAGGCGCTGAGCGCGCAGGCTGCGCAGAGCGAGCAGCGCCAAACCGCCGCCGATGGCGAGGACGATGAGGTTGCGGATGATTTCCATGGTGATCTCCTTGCAAATCGGCGCGTCACACGGTTTACCGCTGCGCGGATAAACCGTGCAACCCTTCTTTGTTCTCTCCAATCTCAAGCCACCTCAGATATCTTCTCATCCTTCACCTCTGTGCCCTCGGTGTCTCGGTGGT
>JAKSCU010000475.1 GCA_022360435.1 Bacillota bacterium | reverse complement strand
GGCAATATTAAGCGCTTGCATTTCCGTACCTAATAAAGATAAGGAAATTGAATTTAATGAGTCACCGGATTTAACCTCATAAACAAAGTAGTCTTTTTCTTCTTCATTATCCTTTTCATTTATAGTGTCTTTTATCTGATTAGTGTCCGACGTTTGATTATTATCCGGAGCCAGATTGGTTTTTAGACTTGCAATCTCTTCTTTAAGATTCGTCACCTCAATTTTTAATTTGGTATTTTCAACAATAATGAAAAGTCTTTCATTATTGACGTACCATATCCCAAATAATGAAACAATTGCTATCAAGGACGCTATAATGGCACACAATGGCCAATAACTCTTTTTGTCCTGGTTTTCGTTTATGTCATTTTCTAATTTATTTTCATAATTGTCCATTTATAGTTTTCTTCTTTCTAAAATAAAAATTATAACCTATTATACCATATAGCAATAAAAACTTTAACAATCATAATTTTACCATATTGACCGGTTTGAAAATGCGGCTCGCTACGGTAGGTATATATGGTTAAAGTGTAGAATATAGCTGGAACTCATGTAAAAGAGTCTTTTGGCAACCGGGGAGAGGCATAAGAATAATAATACTGTTGCCGGTATTGTTACGCGTAATAGCCTGGCCCGGGTTTTTATTGGTTAAGCCGGTGGTCGAATAAAACAAATAAAAGAGGTAAACAGCATGGGACAGGCTGGGGAAATTGCGCAACGGAACCGGGGCGGGGGATGGCATTACGGTTGGGCCATATTGTTGACGGGCATCCTGGTGGTGGGCGGGGCGCTCGGCCTGGCACGGTTCGGGTACGGGATGATCCTGCCTTCCATGCAGCATGGCCTTGGACTGACCCACGACCAAACCGGGTTTATCGCTTCGGCCAATATGTTCGGTTACTTTATCAGCGCCCTGGGAGCGGGAATTTTGGCCAGCCGGTTCGGACCGCGGGTAATTATCGCGCTGGGTTTGCTTTGGGTGGGATTGACCATGTTGGCTACCGGATTGGTGAACGGGCCATATTCCGCCGCCCTGGCGCGGTTTCTCACCGGGGTGGGCAGCGCCGGGGCCAATGTCGCCATTATGGGTCTGGCGGCGGCGTGGTTTGCCACCAGCCGCCGGGGTATGGCCACCGGCTTTTTGGTGGGCGGTTCGGGCCTGGGTATCGCCATCACCGGTTTGGCCATACCTATGATTAACGACATTTACCTGGAAGCGGGCTGGCGCTACAGTTGGTTTTTCCTGG
>JAKSCU010000335.1 GCA_022360435.1 Bacillota bacterium | reverse complement strand
TGCATGCGTTTTTCCTCCTTGTCCAGCAGGCCGTTCAGCGCATTGCGGGCCTCCGGCGGGCTGAAGCCGCCGTCCTTCAGCAAATGTTCAAGTTCCTTTTCCAGCGCCGGGGCGCTTAGGCCGGTGACTTTGACGCTTGTTTCCACGCTCCATTTTTTATGCAGCCGGGCCAGCGGGGCGTTGACTTCGCCGGCCAGATCGCGGCATGAAGGGCAGGGCGCGGTTTTACGATGCAAACCCAGCAAGCCTTTTTTTATTATCTGTTTGCCTTCCCTGAACCCGCTGAACTCCTCCCGGGTGGACAGAGAGCTGATCCTGGTTCGCCATCCCGCCAGTGTGTGCGCCAATTCCCCGAGCACTTGCCGCACATCGTCAACCAACTGATTGTCGCCATGATCGGCCATAGCGCCCGAGGCCGGTTTGCTTTCGGGCTGTAAAATATCTATGGCGCCTTTGATAATGGAAGCGTAATTGGCGTTGCAGCGTCGGGACCAGATATTTTTCCTCAGATCGGCCAGTAGCCGGGAGAAGGGGATGCGGTCCTTGCCGGTCAAGGCGTCCAGGGCGGATATAAAATGGATTTTGCTTGCGTCAAGCGTCCCCTTGGCGGGCCGGACCAGGTTGGCGTGCAGGTAATTGCGTACCCTTTCCTTTTCCCGCTCATCCAGGGTATCGGCAAAATTGACAATGATATAAAGCTTGCCGCCGGCGGATTCATTGAACGCGCCGGAAATGATTTTGAACGTGCCCAAATCCGGCTTGGTCAATATGTGCTTGCCGTGCAAAAAGAATAAAAAACAGTCGGACCGGGGCAGGTAACCGGCAGTGATTTCACGGTGCCGGTGATAAACCGAGTCCAGCCCCGGCGTGTCCACGAAAGTTGCTGTGCGCAGAATATCCGCCGGATGCCGGATTTCGATGGCGCCGACCCGCAGGGCCTGGTGGGAACCGGCTGTTTTAATCAGGGCGGCGCGCCCCGCCTCGCTCTCCAAATCCAGCTCCAATGTCTCCCGGCTGGGAAAGTGAACCTCAAAATAATCGGCAATGCCGCTACCGGCGAATTTTTGCAGGGGGATGCGCTTGAACAGTGATTTCCAGGGTCTCCGGCCTTCATTGAAGCGGCGCTGCACCCGGGCGAAAGTTTCTTTAAGCCGCTCGATTTCCAACAGCATCTCCGGGGCGGTCAACCGGGTGGTTCGTTGGTCTTTGACGCTTTCCAGCCTGGTGATGCCCCGGCATAATGCCGGATCGCCCAGCCACATTTCCAATACGGCAAGCTCATGCCGGCAGATGGTTGCATGATGGTTTTCCACGTGGTGGGTGGGGATGGTTACCCGGGTGGTAAACTCCACCATCGCTTTTTTGACGGCATCGTGCCTGAGCCTGGTGACGGCGAAAGTGGTGGGGCGGTTTTCCGCCGGAAGCAGCGTCTCGCCCAACAGGGCGTTGAAAAAGGTTGTTTTGCCGGTGGAAAACCCGCCGGCTGCCGCTACCATGAATTCCTCCCGGTCTAATTTCCCGGCCAGTATTTTCAGTGCTTCTATCTTTTCGGGGTGCATGGCCAAAACCGGATCGCCGACAATCCGGTCCAACTGGAATTTTATTTTGCCCCGCACAGCCGCGGGGTCCGGAGAGGCGCCGCCGGTGTCGCAGGCCACGGTGGGACCCGCAAGCTTTTTATCGGGCTGGATCAATTCTCCCGCCATGTTTTTAATTTGCACCGATACCGTAGGCAGGGTTTTAATGCTGTTCCGGCCGCGGACCACCAGACGGGCGGTCTCTCGGGCCTGCCAAAAATTGAGCAGGAAGCCGGCGTGGTTTTCGTGTTCCAGGGCCGCGGCCGTCAGCCGGGGTATTTGACGGTCCATTTCCTGCAAGCGGTCGGTCACCCGGGCCAGGGTCACCGCCGACGCCCGGTCCTGAATGAACAGGCGGAAACGCTCCACCGCTTCCGGGCTCATTGTGTCGGTTGCGTTGACCTGCACTTCGCCGCCGCAAATTTCGCGTAGCACCCGCCGGGCCTCATGCAGCGAAGTACCGTCATAATGGCCCAGGTTGCGGTTAATCCAAAAAGATATTTTTACTGCGGCACAACTCTCCAGCAGTTTGCGGATAAACTTGCGGTCCGCCTCCCCCGGACCCCGCTGGTGCATCAGGTAGGCAACGTGGTCGGCGTCGGCCAACAGGGCGGGGGGGACGTCATTGCCCGCGGCGGCGTCAATGCCGGGAGTGTCCATCAGGCGCATTTTACCCAGCAGCCCGTGATTCAGACTGATCTCTACTCCCCGCACCGGGCCAACCGCCGGCTCTTTGCCGGCGGTAAAAGCCTCCAGCTCTTTACCGGAAAGCACTTTAACCCGCCCGTCGGCCAGGCGGGCCAGGATGGTGAAAAAATCACCGCGCACAATGGTAACGGGGACGCGGGTGGCAGGGATGATGTCAACGGGGGACACTTTCCGATCCAAAAGGTTGTTGAGCAAAGTGGATTTACCCGTGTTGTAAGGCCCGGCCAGGGCCACCAGCGGCAGTTTTCCCGGTTCCAGGAACAATTCGCCCAGTTGGTCGATCCGGTTAAAGTAAAGACCGATTTTATCCATCACAGTCCCCTCCATGAACCACGGAATCAGCCTGTTCGGGTGGTCCTCCTGTAGGCAGTATATTAACGGCTTGTCTGCAATATGACAAGAAAAGGAGGCCGGCTGCTTTTTCCCCTTTTTGAAAAAAGCAGCCGGCCTCTTTTTGATACTTTCCTTAAAAGTATCAAAAAGCGCACGCAGGGGGAACTGAGTGTGAGCGCGTTTTTACCTTATCTTTCACTCAGCGGCGGAAACATTTTATCAAGTTCCGCTCGCACGTGGCTTTGGGTCAGGTGGAAGAAATCCGCCAGGTCGTTTTCCACCTGACCGGCGGCTATTTCAATCAGCCGGGCCACCTTGCCGGTATCAATGTTAATCCGGTGCCTGGCGAACATCTGGATGCGGTATTTACCCGCCAGTGATTCGGCGGTGGCCCGGTAAACCTCTATGTAGCCCGGGAAGGCCGCGATACGGGTGCGCAGATGCCCGCCGTCGCCGGTGTATGCCGCCAGCCGGCTGATTAATCTTTCAATTAGTTGATCATTATTAAACGCCCGGCGCAGAGCTTGCCCGTATTGACCACGGGAACTGATGATCATTTCAATGCCCATTTCCACAATGTTGTGGGCTTTCCACAATCCCATCACCGGGGGCAGGCGGCAGGCATCAATGGTTTGGTCAACCAGCGGGCGCCCTTTTTCAAAGCAATAGCCCAGTTGGCAGCCCGGATATTTTTCATCACCGAAATAATCCAGCCCTTGGGGAGAAATGCCGTGGGTCACCGCACCCAGGGCAAAGTCGGCCAGCTCTTCATCCTCCCGGAACATGTCCAGGAGTTCGCCCCCCAGGCTGTGCGCCCGTGCATGATTAACCCCGGCGCTGACCAGCATGTCCGGGAAAATGCTGCCCAGGGTGATGGCGTCGGATCGGCGGCTCAGCACTTGTTCGGCAAAGTAAACATGGGTTTGCGGAAACACTATATTTCACTCCCTTGGGGCAAAATGTGTTATTATATTAAGCGGGCTTTTGCGTGCCGGTGTTATTGTGCGGTCGGAATCTATAAGTCAAGTAAAGGTAGTACCATGACAAAGGAATCTTTATACAAGGCATCGTCCATATTGTTAATCTTGTTTGTGGCCAGCCGGGTGCTGGGTTTTGTGCGGGAACAAATAATTGCCGCGCTGCTGGGCACCTCTATTCAGGCCGACGCCTTTGTGGTGGCGGCCACCATACCTTTCACCTTTTCTTACATCATCGGTGTGGCGGCGGGGAATGCGCTGCTGCCTGTTTATACCGGGCGTTTGCAGAGTCAGGACAGGATACGGCTGGCGTCCACCGTCCTTTACGCCATCGGGGCTTTGGTAGCCGTGCTTACCGGGCTGGGCATGATATTCACCGCGGCGTTGGTGGATTTCCTGGCCCCGGGATTTACCGGTCAAGCCCGGGAACTGGCGCTGTTAAGCACCAGGATAATGCTTCCCTCCACGCTGTTCCTGACCCTGGGCTTCGTGGCCAAGGCGGTGCTCAACGCGCACCGGGAGTTTGCCGTTCCGGCCTGGGCCCCTGTATGGCAAAACATAATTTTCATTGTCCTCATTATACCCTTTGGGAGCATGCTGGGACCCGGGTTGGCCTGGTGCACCCTGGCCGGGGCGGTGGTTTTTTATCTTTATAACGTGCCTTCCATGGGTCGGGTGGGAGTGCCGGTACGGCCGCTACTCAACCTGGGCGACCCCGATGTGCGCCGGGTCCTGCTGATGGCCGTGCCCGTAATAATAACCACCCTTGTCAACCGCGGGTTTATTTTCTTGGATCGCTGGTTCGGTTCTCACCTGGTGGAAGGAAGCATCGCCGCCCTGAACTTCGCCAACCGGGTGCGTGAATTGCCTTACGGCCTGTTTGTGGCCGTTGTTTCCACCGTGCTGTTTCCGGCCCTGGCAGCCGCCGTAAGCAACAACGATATGCCGGCGCTTCGGGAACGGGCGGCGAAGGGCCTGCGCCTGGTAGGCCTGGTTACTTATCCATGCGCGGCACTTTTAATGATTTTGCCCGCGCCGGTGGTGAGGCTGTTGTTCGAGCGGGGGGCCTTCGGCCCGGCGGCCACTGAAGCCACAGCCACGGCCCTGGCTTATTATGCGGTGTCGGTAACCGCCATGTCCGCGGTCTCGGTGCTCACGTACACCTTTTTAAGCCTGCGGGAGGTCATGTTGCCCCTGTGGGTGGGCGTGGCCGGGCTGACTGTAAATGTGGTGCTTGACTATCTACTGGTGGGCCCGATGGGGCATGACGGGCTGGCTCTGGGCAATACCGCCGGGTTTGTGGTCACCGCCATACTGATGCTAGTTTTCCTGCACCGGCGCCTGCCGGAGTTCCCCTGGCGCCGCCAAGCATCGGAACAGTTAAAAATAATGGCGGCCTCGCTGGTTTTTGCCGTGGTCCTTTATTTTATGGCCTTATTCACCGGGCTTTTCGAGCAAAACAGTTCCCCGATCGGCCAACTTGCGGGCATAACGCTGGCGTCCGGGACGGCAGGAATTGTTTACCTTTTAATGCTATTCCTGTTTAACCAGGAAGATGTTGTTCCGCTAAAGCAAAGATTATTTTCAAAAGGATCATAAAACGGTATTGTCCAAACCATAATATTATAATATATTATTTTGCAATAAGGTTTCGGGGGTGTATAAAATATTGAGTGAATTGAATAAGTATGATGAGCCCGCTAAATTGCTCAAAGCCCTTGCCCACCCAACCCGTCTCTGCATTGTGGCCGGGTTGATGGGCGGCAGTTGTAATGTGAACAAAATCAAGGACTGCCTGGACTTGCCCCAATCGACGGTATCGCAGCAGTTGGCCATATTGCGCTCGCAGGGGATTGTCGACGGGGCGCGAAACGGTACCGAGGTGTATTACCGGGTAATTAACGAAAAAGCGAAGGAATTGGTAAGGGTGCTGCTGGGTGAAAACCCCGCGTTGTTCGAGTAATACGCGGGCTTTTTTCAATTGGTTTTGTGAAAAAAGGGCACTATTACCACTTCAAGGCCTTCCCGTTCAGATAATCATATTTTTTGCCCTGCCAAGTATTTTCTTCCTCCAGCAGGCGCTCCAGTTCGGTTTTTATTTTCCACCAACTGACATCCCAGTTACAAAAAAGCACCTTTTCCCGGGGACCCTTGCCCACCAGGCGCTGAATGACAATGGAGGGATCCAGGTACTCCAGGAAAGTGATTATCCGCCGCACGTAATCCTCCAGGGGGACAATGGTGAATTCTCCCCGCCGGTACATGTCGCCCAGCGGGGTGCCGCTCACCACGTAAAGGGAATGCAGCTTGACGTATCGCACGCCCAGGGCGGACAGCACCTTGGCGTTTTCAATTACATCATCCATGTCGTCCCAGGGCAGGTTCAGGATCAGGTGGACGCATATTTCAAAACCGCGCCGGTGTACCCGGTGCACCGCGTCCAGGAACTCGGCCAGGGTGTGCCCCCGGTTTATTATTTGCAAGGTGCGGTAGTTAACGGTTTGCAGCCCCAGCTCGATATTAATGTCCAGGGCATGTTTTTCCGCCGCGCCGGAGAGTACGTCCAGGTACCGGTCGCTAATGCAGTCCGGCCTGGTGGACACCGATATTCCCACTATATCCTCTTCTTGGGCCGCCGTTGCCATGTTGTTTCGGAACTGCTCCAGCGGCAGGTAGGTGTTGGTAAAAGCTTGAAAGTAGGCAATAAACTTTCGGGCGTTGAAACGGCGCTGAAAATACGATTTGTTTTGGCGCAGTTGCTCGCGAACCGTAATGTTGTTGGGCAGCGCGTCAAAGCCGGAACCTTCCTCGTCACAGAAAATGCACCCGCCATGTCCCAGGATGCCGTCCCGGTTGGGGCAGGTGCCGGGAAGGTTCACCGGCAGTTTGTAAACCTTATGGCCGAACTTTTCGATCAGATGTTTTGAATAAATATTGTACCTGTTTTTATCCATATTTTCACCAGCCGTGCTTTATGTAATATTACCACATAAGGTTTGAAATCCAAAGACGGGCGGAAAGATGCGAAACGCAGGTAATCCAACATTTATCCTGACAATTATGTAACACTTTTCCGGTTCAATGAATATTTTGATATACCCAAAAAGAGCAAATTTCTTCGTTATTACAGCGTTGACGAATTAGCCGACCTTTGGTGGAAGCCCGGCCCTTGAATGGGATGGGTTTTGTTCTTTCTTGGCTGAAAAATACGGCGCAGGTGCAAAGAGATATGGAAGGTGAAACAGTGTCCGGGATTATGCAAACAATAACTTCTCCCCGGGATTTAAGCGACCTTTCCCTGACGGAAATGAAGCAGTTGGCCCGGGAAGTCAGGCGGGAAATCATATATACGGTGTCCAAAAACGGAGGACACCTGGCCCCCAATTTGGGAATAGTCGAACTGACCCTGGCTTTGCACCGGGTTTTTGCTTCTCCCCGGGATAAGCTAATCTGGGATGTCGGCCACCAAAGTTATGCCCACAAGCTTCTGACCAAACGCTGGGATAAGTTTCATACTCTGCGCCAATTTGAAGGTTTAAGCGGTTTTCCCAGGCCGCAGGAAAGCGAGCACGACACCTTTGGAACCGGTCACGCCAGTACCAGCATTTCCGCCGGTTTGGGCATGGTCCTGGCCAGGGACCTGGAAGGGGAAGATTATCGAGTAATTCCAATTATCGGAGACGGAGCCATGACCGGCGGCATGGCCTTTGAGGCGCTTAACCATGCCGGTCACCTGAAGAAAAACTTGATTGTCGTGCTAAATGACAACGAAATGAGCATTTGCCCCAATGTAGGCGGTTTGGCAAGTTATTTCACCCGCCTTAGAACCGATCCCATGTACTACCGGAGCAAAGACGAGATCGAACACTTGCTGCGCAAGATTCCCAACATTGGCCACGCCGTCCTCAGGATTATGGAAAGAATAAAGGACAGTCTCAAATACCTGGTTGTCCCCGGCATGTTTTTTGAAGAATTGGGTTTTCTGTATTTCGGACCGGTTGACGGGCACGATTTGAAGTGCCTTGTCGACATTTTAAAGCAGGCCGGGTCCGCCAAGGGGCCGGTGCTGGTTCATGTAATCACCCGCAAGGGAAAGGGATATCGACCGGCCGAAGAGAACGCCGACAAATTCCACAGCACCGGCCCTTTTAATATATTGGACGGCAAAAGTGCCATAACTAAAGATGTTCCCACATATACAGAGGTTTTCGGTAAAACCGTCACGGAAGAAGCGGCCAAAAACAAAAAAATAGTGGCTATAACCGCCGCCATGGGCCGGGGGACCGGCTTAACGGAATTTTCCACCCGGTATCCCCACCGGTTTTTTGACGTGGGCATTGCTGAACAGCACGCGGTGACAATGGCGGCGGGTATGGCCCGGAGCGGCTATAAACCGGTTGTGGCCATTTATTCGACATTTCTGCAAAGGGCCTATGACCAGGTTTTGCACGATGTCTGCCTGCAAAACCTCCCGGTGGTTTTTGCCATAGACCGGGCGGGCCTGGTGGGGGATGACGGCCCCACCCATCACGGCTTATTTGACTTCGCTTACCTGCGCACAGTACCGAACATGACTTTGATGGCCCCCAAGGACGAGGACGAACTCCGCGGCATGTTAATAACGGCACTGCGGCACCAGGGTCCTTGCGCCGTTCGTTATCCGCGGGGAGCGGGTCGCGGCGTGCCCCTGGACCGGGAACCGCCCGTAATTCCCGTTGGCCGGGCCGAAGTTTTAAGCGAAGGCCGGGACATCACCTTTATCGCTGCGGGAAATTGCGTCTCCCTGGCGGAAAGGGCGGCCCAAACCCTTGCTTCTGCTGCAATTGGGGCATCGGTGATAAACGCGCGCTTTATCAAGCCGCTGGACGCCGAATGCATATTACATTATGGCCGCCTGACCGGCAAAGTGATCACCGTGGAAGAGCACGTCCTGCCCGGCGGGTTCGGGAGCGCCATATTTGAATTGTTTAACGAGCACAACGCCGGAAGCATTGAACTGGCAAGGTTGGGTGTTCCGGACTGCTTTGTGGAGCACGGCAGCCGGGAACAACTGAGAGCCAAATATGGCCTGACCGTGGAACATCTTGTAAACAGAGCCCTTAAAATGCTGGGTGCGCCGGCGGATTAACGGCGGGGATGCAAGTAATGGCCCATGGCCATCAAAGGCCAAATATAGCGATAACTATGGTAATTGATATAAAAGCTGCCGGGCAGGCCCGCTCCGGTGGGGTATGATGTTTCGACGCCGTTTTTTTCCACCAACTGGAGAAGCGCCTCCATACCCCGGGTTACGGCCGGGCTTTCTTTTAGCCCGGCGGCAATTAGGGCGTCAAGCGCCCAGGCTGTTTGTGACGGTGTGCTGAAACCCAGCGGCGTATAATTGAGCACAGTGTCGCTCAAGCATGACTCGCCCCAGCCACCATCCCCATTTTGGATGGACAAGAGCCAGTTAACCGCTTTTTCAATGGCGGGGTGATGCGGCTCCACCCCCACCGCCATTAATCCGGTTACGGCAGCCCAGGTGCCGTAGATATAAACGACGCCCCAGCGTCCATACCATGAGCCGTCGGAACGTTGGTTCCGCGTCAACCATTGCACCGCCCGCCGAATCTGGTCATGCCGGTGGGACATCCCCGGATAATGACCCAGAAATTCAAGGGTGCGCCCGGTGAGGTCGGCCGCGGAGGGGTCGGTCAGGGCAGATTTGGCCTCGGGTGTGGGCAGAAGCTCCGGCCATTTTTTATCTGTATTTTTTTCAAAAGCCGGCCATCCCCCGTCGTCGTTTTGCATAGTTAAAAGCCATTCCATTCCGGCTGCCCATGCCTGTCTGTAAATATCCGCGTTGCTTGACGCCTGCCGGTAAAGGGCGCGCAATGTATAAGCGGTGTCGTCCACATCGGGGTTAATGGTATTGGAGTGGGAAAAACCCCACCCGCCCGGCCGCCCTTGGGGGTTGTGCACCATCCAGTCGCCGTATTTTGTGTGTTGTTTGGCCCACAAATAAGATGCGGCTCTTTCCATTGCCGGGTGATAATGCGACAAGCCCGCTTCCTGCAAAGCATAGGATATCAGCGCCGTATCCCAGACCGTGGAAGTTGTCGTCTGCTGGTGGATGTTTGCGTGGCAGGCCATTGCTTTCAGGCCGTTGACCGCTTTTACCACAACCGGATGCCTTTTGTCGTATCCCAGGGCCAGAAGGGCGAAAATCATTGGAAATGTAGCGGTGAAATAGCTGTAAAGGGTGCCGTCCCACTCCAATCTGCCAAGTATGAAACCTTCCGTTTTCTCCAAGGCCAGTTTGCGTATTTCGCCAAGTGTCAGCGGGATATGCTTTATTTTTTCCACTTCTTTTTGCAAGACATCCGGTGTTTTAAAGGGCGGCCTTTGTTTTGCCGAAGCGGGGTACAGATCGGAAAGGTCGGGGGCGTCCGGCATTTTATGCCCGTATTTTTTGCCGGCGCAGATTATTATGGGCGCCATGTGTACCCTGGCATATCCGTTGAGATCGAAAAAGTTTATTGGCGTCCAGCTGGGGAGGAGTATCAATTCCACCGGAACTAATGATGCATATTCCCATGGGTAATGCCCGGTGAGGGTAAGTATAATCTTGGTATACGAACCTGCCTCCGGCAGGCCGCCCTTGGCCACAATAAATTCTTTGGCCCTTTGCATCTCCGGGTCGGTTTTTTTCTTGTAACCGGCCATTAGCAGGGCATAATAACACTCTATGGTGGCAGACAAGTTACCCTCGGGCTCGTCGAAAAAAACTTTCCACGGACCGGACGGCTCTTGTTGGTCGGCTATTCTACGGGCAAGTTTGTTGATTAACGCCTCATCGTTCATATATAAGTGACGCAATAAAATAATCATACAGGCATCGGTTAACAACCCGGCTTCAAAACAATAATACCAGGCTCCGTCTTTTTGCTGGTTGTTAAGCAGCAACTCGGTTAAATTCCGCGTCTTTGCAAACACTTTTTCTCGCAAATAAAGCCCGGCCAAGGTGGTAGCTCCTTTGCTTTTTTCCTAAATTATGCACCTGGACGGAAAAGTGAAACCCTTATATGAGAAAAGCACACTCAATCAATTCCCGTTGCGTGTGCTTTTATCCATATTATTTTGCGACAGAAGAGCGGGCTATACTGCTCACCGGGCGGGTGGCACGTAAGCCGCGGTGACGCTCTGGTACATGTCGTCCCGTTGGATGCCGGTCCAGGTGATGCCGGTGACGCTGCCAGTCTCGCGCTTGGCCATGTAAAGCAGCAGATCCAGTACCCGGCAGGAATAACCCCACTCGTTATCGTACCAGGCCAATACCTTGACCATTTGGCCGTCCATCACCATAGTGGACGGCGCGTCCACTATGCAGGAGTGGGGGTCGCCGTAATAGTCCCTTGACACAAGCGGCGCGTCGCTGTAGGCCATAATGCCTTTCAACTCACCGTTGGCGGCCTGACGCAGGGTCTGGTTGACTTCCTCCGCCGTGGTTGATTTTTCCACCACAGCCACAAAATCAATCACGGAAACATTGGGTGTGGGCACCCGCAATGCCAGGCCGTTCAGCTTTCCCAGCAGTTCGGGGATTACAATGCCCACGGCATTGGCGGCGCCGGTGGTGGTTGGGATGATGGACACGCCGGCGGCCCGCGCCCGGCGCAGGTCCTTGTGCGGCAGGTCCAAAATCTGCTGATCGTTGGTATAGGAATGAGCCGTGGTCATCATGCCGTGTTTGACGGTGAACCGCCGGTGCAGCACCTTTGCCACCGGCGCCAGGCAGTTGGTGGTGCAGGAGGCGTTGGAAACCACGTTATGCTTGCCCGGGTCGTAGCTGTCTTGGTTTACGCCCATAACGACGGTGGCGTCCACGTCTTTACCCGGCGCGCTGATTACCACCTTGCGGGCGCCGGACCTCAGGTGCCCGGCGGCCGCTTCGCCCCTGGTGAAACGACCGGTGGACTCAATGACCATGCCGGCTCCCATATCGCCCCAGGGCAGGGCTGATGGTTCCTTTTCCGAGAGCACCCGCACCTTCTTGCCGTTTACGGTGAAACCGCCCTCCTCCGCCCTGACGTCGGCGTTCAGCACCCCGTGAACAGAATCATACTTTAGCAGGTGGGCTAAAGTTTTGGCGTCAGTCAAGTCGTTGACGGCCACTACGTCCACTTCCGGGTTGTCCAGCGCCGCCCGGAATACATTACGTCCAATGCGACCGAAACCGTTGATGCCTATTTTTACATTCATTCTGACGGCAACTCCTTTCAAATAGAAACATTTTAATGGTTATAGATGTAGTTTTGCCGCTGACGTCAAAGGTATGAATAATAAATTTATTTTTTTATACCTTTGGGAAAGTATATGTCCGGCCCAATTAACGGCGGATTCAAATTGCAAGATCAGTTAATTTAATGAAGGCGATTATGTGGCATTGGGCACGATCCACTATCCCCTTTGGGCGGAAAAGGGTATAATATTGTTTAGACAGAGCTGGTGATGGAAATAAATGTAGTATTGGCAAGCAAAATTAATTAAACAGTGAGGAGAATTCGTTGTATGGAAAACAATACCGAATTAAGCAGAGATGCCAAATACATGCTGGCGGCGCTGATTGAGATTTACCGGGGCATGAGGGCTTACCTGCCGGAATTCGACCCTGATATGGAAAGGCAGCTTTTGCGCGACGTTTTTTCCACGGCCATCAGTTTCGCCAGGTTTGATGAATCACGGCAAACCTTGAGCGACGAAATATACAAGAACGTTAACGAAGGTTCGACGGTCAGGCAGCAGGAGGAACTTGCCAAAACCCAAACGCCGGATGTGCTGAATGCCAAGATGGTGGCCGCCGCCCACCTGATTAAACTGCTGGAGGGCAATAAACTGAAGTTTTCATAAAATGCCATTTTGAAGCTCGTTTAGTTTGAGCATGTCATAAATAGATTAATTAGTTATAATATTTCAACAACTGCAGCATTTATTACGGCAGGGGC
>JAKSCU010000280.1 GCA_022360435.1 Bacillota bacterium | reverse complement strand
CCGCCGTCGATCTGCAGGTAGAACATGTAAGGCGATGGGTTCACGACGCGTAGCGCACGGTAAATGTCGAACGGATCGGCAGCGGTCGGCACATCGAATCGCTGGCTGGGCACGATCTGAAACGCATCGCCCACAGCGATGTACTGTTTGCAGCGGCGCACTGCTTCCTGATAGCCACCCGCTTTCATGTTGCTTTCAGGAAGTTGTGGTGGCGGCGCTGCGAGATCGACGTGGCCCGGCGGCAACTCCAGCGGGTCATCGCTCGGCGTCGAGGCTGCATGTACCAGTCGATCCACCAGCGCGTCCAACTGTGCTTCGCCCGCTTCGTACGCCGCCTTTATTGATGCATACTCATCCACGCGCACATGCGTGATCGCCAGCACGGACTTTTGCACGTGATCGAAAGCAACGACATCATTGTAAAGCTGAAAGTGCAAATCGGGCAGGCCGCGATCATCCCGTGGCGGGTCGCTGAGCTTCTCGCGCTCGAGATACCGCACTGCGTCGTAAGCGGCGAAACCGACCCAGCCGCCGGTGAAATCGGGCAAGCCTTCGACTTTCGCAAGTCGAAGATCCTGGGTGATTCGCGGCATTTCGCTTAGCGGATCTTCGCTGACAAAGGTGAGGCTTCGCTCGGCGACGTGATGATCGCGCAGTTCCATGTCGCAGCCTCGGGCCACCAGTTCAAGCATCGGCTGCGTGCCGAGATAGCTGTCCCGCCCCGCGCGGTCTCCGCCGATGACCGACTCGAGCAGGAAGCTCGGTGCCATCCGCTGATCGGGGCGCACGAGCCTGCGGTAAGCCAGCACCGGCGTGAGCGCGTCGGAAAACAGCCTGCGATAGAGCGGAATGAGATTGCCACCGCCCTGCTCGGCAGGCAGACCCGCGAGGCGCTCAAACGTTTCAAACTCAGGAAGGTGGTGCGGCATGAAACCCGATGTATCCGTTTAGCGGGCGAGTTGACTCGCCCGTTCGACCCAGTGTTTCCAAAACTAGACACGCGACGGGCGAATGAATTCGCCCGCTAAACGGGTGTTACTCCTCAAGCGATTCCGACGCGATCCCCGCTTTCTCACCGCGGCGTTTCTGTTCAACGTACTTGCGCACCCACGTCTCCCACGCCTTGCCTTCCGCGGTGTCGCGGCCGCTGAAAGCGAGTTTGGCGATCGAGGCGTAGTTGACGCACTGCCGGCCACCATCTTTGAGCATGATCCGCAGGTGCGGCACATGATCATCCGAGCGGCGGTCGAAGATATAGCCTTCCAGTGTTTCGCCGTCGCGGG
>JAKSCU010000356.1 GCA_022360435.1 Bacillota bacterium | reverse complement strand
GCCCTGCGCTTTGGCTTCGGCCAGGCGTCGCGCGAAGCTGTCCGGCGCGGCGCGAACCGGATTGATCGGCAGCTTCGGCACGGCGATCTCCCGCTCTGCCTCCGCCTGGCGGCCGCGGGCCAAGAGAAGATTGACCCGGGCGGCCCGCACTGCATCGCCGCTCTGTCCATGGGCCAAGATGACGGCATAGCTCTCGATCGCCGCATCGAGCAGCGCGTCGCCGTCCTGTTCCCGGCCCAGCTGATAGGCGATGGAGGCGAGCAAGGTGAGCGCGTCCGGCTGACCCGGCATGCGCCGTAGGATATCTTCATAGAGCTGCTTGGCGGCGGAGAGCCGGCCTTGGCTCTGCAGCCGCTTGGCGTCCTGGAGAGCGTGCTGAAGCGAGGGTGCGGGCTGGTTGGCGATCACGGGCGGTTTCGGAGTGTCCAGTCGGCAGTCTGCCTAGGGTGGCAGCGGCAAGGGGACAGTCAAGGGCGATGCCGTGCCGACCGGCAGCTATCCTTGACAAAGGACGCCGCTACCGCGCTTAGCTTCGGTTCCGCATGTCCTGTCCGTCTGTGAACCGCAAGCGAAAAGCATGAGCGGCATCATTTGGCTCGCCTCCTACCCTAAGTCGGGAAACACTTGGCTGCGCGCCTTTCTCGCCAACTATATGAGCGACAGCCCCGAGGCCGTCCCGATCAACGAGCTGCCGAAGTTCATCTACGGCGACAGCCATATCCCGCACTATGAGCAGCTGGCCGGGCAGCCGCTGGACGAGCTGAGCGAAGAAGAGCTGGCTGTGCTGCGCGGTCGGGTGCACCTCTGGCTCGCGCACTCCAAGCCGCACGAGGTTTTCGTCAAGACTCACAGCGCCATGGGCCGCATGGGTGGAGCGCAGGCGATAACCCCTGGGGCGACGGCCGGAGCCATCTATGTCATTCGCAATCCCTGCGACGTCGCCGTGTCCTTCGCCCATCACTATCAGGTGCCGGTCTCCCGCGCTGTCGCGCTGCTGTGCGACGACGACAACATGCTGCCGCCCTCGGGCGGGCAGCTGGCGCAGTTCCTCTCCAGCTGGCGCCGTCACGTACTGGGCTGGACCGAAGCCAAGGGCCTGACGCT
>JAKSCU010000328.1 GCA_022360435.1 Bacillota bacterium | reverse complement strand
ACTTTAATGGCTTAAGCCCAAATCAAATTCTATTTGGGAAAAACGACATCTTGCCGAGCAATAGCAAAATCAGAGAAGATTTTGACAAATTGCACAAAGAAACTGACAAGTTAATCCAAAGTGCAATGGACGAAATGAAAAAGCAAAACAAATCACAAAACGGTGTTCAAACCTTTTTAGAACCTGGAACATTGGTTTATGTCAAAAATTATGCCATAGTTCCAAAGATGAAGTGGAAACACAAATTCATAGGAGCACCAAATGTGGTTATGAGAGATTATGGAAAAAGTCTTTTAATAAAGGACTTCAACCAAGTTATTAAATTAGTACACAAGGACTCAATCAAGCCTTGCAATGCCAGATCAGCTGAATTATATGGCTATTTACCACCCATAGTCAAAGCAAAACTTGGTTTTCCATATACAATAGACGAGATACAAGACGCCATCGATAAAGGTGAAATCCCAGACTTTTGGTCTAAAGCCAATGCATTACCACCAGTGGAGCCACCTTTAACCCGACAGCGTAAACAAAAACAAGACCAACAAGATTCAGAATCAGGCGAAAAAGTATTACTTTTTCCCCAATTGAAGGAAAATGATAATGAGGAAATAAATGATAATAAGACAAGTAAACCTGTACGATTTGATTTAAGTAATATCAAGGTAATTAATGGTATTAAGTCACTAGCACCAAATTTTACAAAAAATCTTCCATAATTTTAGTTCTAGATTAGGGATTAATGACCGGGATTTCCCGTCCCGATTTCCCGCCTGTCTCGCCTATATTTTTCCCGTCCCGAACAGGCGAGGCGGGAAATTAAGTCATTTCCCGGCGGGAAACGGGAAATATTTTTAAGGAAAATTTCCTCTATTTTTGCCAAAAAGTTATTAAATTTTGGTTTGCAATATGTATGTAATCTGCTTTTTCAGCCAATTTGTGTTGTAAATTACGAAATAATTGAATCTGATTTGTAAAAATACTTTTTTAAAGTTTGTACATCATTTTTTGATATACTGTATACCTATATTACATAATACTACATATGTATTATTTTTAATGAATGATATT
>JAKSCU010000513.1 GCA_022360435.1 Bacillota bacterium | reverse complement strand
TACTGCGTAGCGCCGCCCACCCCGGGCGCATACCAATAAAAAAGCGCACTCATTCAGTTCCCTCTACGTGCGCTTTTTAATACTTTTTTCCTGGCATCCGGCCATAAATATGGCCGGGCATATTTTTATAAAAGTATAAAAAAAGCGTCACTCATTCAGTCCCCTCTGCGTGCGCTTTGATACTTAATACAAAAACAGCCGGGGCTGTTTTCATGCCGGGTTGTGAGCCGCCGCTCATGTTATTTTTTTAAAGATGATAAAAGTCCCCGGTTGGGGACTTTTAAGGCCTTACTTTAGTATGACGCCACACTGCTCTAACCTATGGGTTTGGCTTCGGTAAATGAGGTGTTTACCGGTTTCATAGGGCTTACGGTGGATATGGCGTGCTTGTATACCATCATTTGCTTGCCGTCGCTTTCCATAATTACGGTAAAATTATCAAAACCTTTTACAGTTCCTTTTAACTGAAAACCATTAACCAGGAAAATGGTCACCGGTATATTGTCTTTTCGCACCTGGTTTAAAAAAGCATCCTGCAAATTAATCTGCGCTTTAGTCATCGTGTCCCCTCCGTTGGCATTTTTCTTTTATCTTTGCCATACTCTTCCAGCTAATTCCGCAATTTCGCCGGCAACATGGTCGGTTGAATTAACCTGACCCATATCTATCCATTTGATGTTACTATATCGCTTGAGCCAAGTCAACTGCCGCTTGGCAAAACGCCTGGTGTTTCTTTTTAACATATGCACCGCTTCCTCCAGGGAATACCGGTTATGTAAATATCCCACCATCTCTCTGTAACCCAAACCCTGCATGGACACCAGCCCGGGGTGGTAACCGCGCCGGAGCAATTCCCGAACTTCCTCGGCCAGTCCCTGTTTGATCATTTTATCCACCCGCTCTTCAATCCTTTGATATAGTTTGTCCCGTTGGAAATACAAACAAAAAAATATCTTGTTGTAACAAGAATAATCAATTTTGTTTTTATCCCGCCAACCACGGGCGCCGGTCTGATAATATATTTCCAGAGCTCGGATGACCCTCTTCAGGTTATTGGCGTGAATGCGGTCCGCAGTATGTGGATCCACCTGTTTCAGACGGTCATGTACCGCCTGATTGCCCTTATCCGCGGCCTCTTTTAAAAGCATGTCTCTTATTTCCCGGCTTGGTCCGGCTTGACCGAAATCGTAATCGTAAATAACGGCATCAATATAAAAGCCGGTGCCTCCCACCAGCAGGGGAGTTTTGCCCCGACGGCCGATGTCGGTGATAGCCCGCCTGGCCTGCTGCTGAAACACGGCCACGGTAAATTGCGCGTCCGGTTCCGCAACGTCCACCAGATGGTGCGGAATACCATTCTTTTCTTGCTCCGTTGGCTTGGCGGTGCCAATATTCATATGCCGGTATATCAGCATGGAGTCGGCGGATATTATTTCACCGCTTACTTTTTCCGCCACCTTGACCGCCACCTCCGTCTTGCCGGTGGCGGTGGGTCCGGCAATTATTATCAGCGGTATTTTACTATCCGTGCCCACGCTCACCCTCCAAACCCCAATAGTTTGCTTGAAAAGTCCACATTTAATTTACCAAAACACCGAAGACAGCCCGAGAGTTTTTGCCTCCGGCAAAACGGGTAAAACCCAGTCCGGGCAATCTGTTTTCTTCTTTGTTTTCTTTGACCACCACCCGTTTGTCGGCCACCCGCAGCGCCAATTCAACCACTTCGGTCGTTAGCGGGCGGTGGTCGGCCAACGGCCTCAAAGCGTTAATACCGCTGGATTTGGACAGCGGGCGACTAAACATGGGGTCAAGGTAAACCACGTCAAAACTTCGGGGCGGCAAGGCTGCCAAAACCACCCGGTGGTCCGCGTTCTCGACCACGACGCGCCGCATGGCTTCCAGCACCGCCCGCCCGGCTTTGCCGTATGTCCGGGTGCCGTGACGCACCAGAGCCGCTATTACCGGGGAATACTCCAATCCAACCACCAGGCCGCTTGCGCCGGTCACGTGGCTGGCCACTATAGCATCGTTGCCAAGACCCAATGTGCAATCCAGCACTTTTTGGCCCGGCTTTAAATCCATGGCCGCAACCATCTGATCATTTTTCCCTTTTCGCAACTCGTTTATGCGCAAGCAGGCCAGCCCCGGATGAAAAAAGAACTCCCTTTCCCCGTCGGAACAAACAACCCGCCCGGATTCAACCACCACCGCCCCGGCGGCGCCGTATATTTGCAAAAGCTCGGCCAGGGGTCGGTCGTCCCTGGCTACCCGGGGCAACCCCGTCTCATCGCTGAGCCTATGGGCCAGGGTCACCTGGCCCGACCCGGCCCGCAGGGATGTGGTAACCAAAATGTTGGTCCCCTGTCGGTACACAAATAACCCTCCGGTTCAGACACGCTTGAACATGGCGTTTAACTCTCGCCGGCTGACCGCCGCCACAGTGGGCCGGCCATGGGGGCAGGTAAACGGATCGCCGGTTTGGGCCAATTGTTCAAGCAACTCTCGCATGGACTGACGGGACAGTTTTTCTCCCGCCTTAACCGCCGCTTTGCAGGCCAACAACGCCGCCAGCGCAAATTGAACCTTCGAACTGTCCGTTTTACCCTGTGCCAGTATTGTTTCCACCAGATCGGCTACTAAACGCCGGCTCTCCCCGGGGGTGCACCCGGCGGGTATGCCGCGCAACAGGAGACTCTCTCGGCCAAAATCTTCCAGCACAAAGCCCAAAGCCTGTAAATGGTCCCGGTATTCCCGGAGCACTTCCTTTTCATGGGCCCTCATGCTGATGTTTTGTGGCGTTATAAGATATTGCACCTCAGGGCCGCCCTTTAACAGCAGGGAATAATACCGTTCAAACAAAACTCTTTCGTGGGCGGCATGCTGATCAATGATATAGAGCCCGTCTTCACCCTGGCAAATTATGTACAAATCCATCAACTGCCCCACAATATGCAGCCCGGTTAGCAAGCCCGCCCGGTATTGGTGCCGGTTTTCGGCCACGGCGGGTTCGGCCTTGGCAACATCCATTCCCGCTTTGCCCCCGACCGGGCCGGACATGACACCTTGGGCGGCTTCCGGCACTTCTTTTCCACCGGATTCAACCGGGTCGACCGGCCGGGAATCATATTCCGGCGGGTCAACCGCGCCGACACCGGGCGCTTTTGCCACACCGCCGGCAATCGGTTGACGGCTCCGGGGAAGAACAGCTTTGGGGGCGGCAAATGCCAGCCTGAAGGGTTCGGCGGCGGGGCCATCCTTGCGGCGACCGGCGGCAAGCCCGGACCCGGGAATCAGGTTGACTTCCCGCAACGCCCCGCGCACCGCCCGGCCAATCATATCCGCAACCCTGTCTTCATCCTCAATTTTGATCTCGGTTTTAGCCGGGTGCACATTGACATCTATTTTTGCCGGAGACAACCGCAGGTGTAAAACAGCCAGCGGGTACCTTCCAACGGATATAAGCCCCCGGTAGGCTTCCTCCAGGGCTTTGTTTACAACCGTGCTGTGGACCAGCCTGCCGTTAACCGCCACTGTTATATGCTGCCGGGTGCTGCGGTTGAACCCCGGTTTACTCACATAACCCTCCAGAGCCATTTCCCCGGCGGCGGCGCTTACCGGCAGCATCATACCGGCGGCTTCCACGCCATAAACAGCCACCAGCGCGTCCAGAGTCTTTCCCTTGCCGGGCGAGCGAAACATCTCTTTCCCCCGCTGCTCCATAATTAACCTGACCTCGGGCCTGATGAGGGCCATTTTATTGACCAGTTCGGCCACCAGACCCATCTCGGTCGAGTTTGATTTAAGATGTTTGCGGCGGGCCGGGGTGTTGAAAAACAAATCTTTTATAGCCACCGCGGTGCCCACCGGGCACCCGGCGGGGCCGCTTTCCAGAACCCGGCCTCCCTGGACGCGCATAAAAAAGCCTTGGTTGCTTTCATGCACCCTGGTGCGGATTACCAGGTCGGAAACCGCGGCAATGCCGGGCAGCGCCTCCCCCCTGAACCCCAGGGTGGCAATGCTGTCCAGGTCCGAAGCCCGACTGATTTTGCTGGTGGCATGACGATGAAAAGCCAGGGGGGTATCTTCCTGGCTTATCCCGCAACCGTTATCTATAACTGTTATTGCTTCAACACCACTGCCGGAGATGATTGTGCTTACGGTATCCGCTCCCGCGTCCAGGGAGTTTTCAAGCAGTTCCTTGACTACGGAAACCGGGCGCTCCACCACTTCTCCGGCGGCTATGCGACAGGCCGTGCTCTCATCCAACACTTTTATTTTAGGCATGTTCCTATTACCCTTCCGTAATCCATTCCTGGCCTTTTTTCTTGTCAAAGGATATGCAGGTGTCCGTGGATTTGTCCTGCATATAAACGTAGTTGCATTTTTTGTTCTTCTTGGCTTCCTCGTATATATCGTAAGCCTTGCCCTGGCAAGAGTTGCAAGCCTGAAAGGGAATGGATACGGCAAAAACGTTTACCGGTTCCCTGTAGCCCCGCTCACCCCGGGATTCAATCGAAACGTAGCCCGGACAATCGGGACATACCCGCACCTTTTCCAACTGTTCTTCCTCAATGTAATCGGTATCGTAGTAAATAAATTTTTTACGCTGTAAATGTACGCCGGTGCCAAAAATCTTTTCCCGGTCTATCCGGTCCTTTTTTTCCCAGGTTTCCAGCAACTGGTCCACCATTTTATGCACCAGGTTGACCCGGTCCGCGCTTTCTTTAAACCGGCCCGGCCAGTAATCAGGTTCCATGACGCAGGAGTAGTCGACATCAGCCAGAGCCAGAATTATGGCCAGGTTGATATAAGGCAGGGCGGTTTCAATGGCATACCCGCCTTCAAGAACCGCCAGGTCGGGTTGGAGCTTTTTCGTGAAATCGGCATAGGACCGGGCGGTAAAGCGCATGCTCCCCAGGGGGTCGGTGTAATGGTTGTCCTGCCCGGCCGAATTGATGATAAAATCGGGCTGAAAATCTTTTACCACCGGCAACACCAGGTTTTCCACCACGTGCATGAAAATTTCGTCGGTGGACCCCGGGGGCAGCGGCACGTTCAAACTCCGGGCATAGGCGCCGGGGCCGCCCAGTTCATGGGTAAATCCCGTGCCGGGAAAAATGGTCCTGCCGTCCTGGTGAAAGGAAATTACCAGCACATCAGGGTCGTGGTAAAAAATATCCTGGGTGCCGTCGCCGTGGTGGGCGTCGGAATCCACAATGGCCACTTTCTTGATACCGTGTCGGCGGCGCAGATACTCCACCAGTATTGCTTCGTTGTTGATACTGCAAAAACCACGGTTGCCGTGCACCACGCGCATGGCGTGGTGACCCGGGGGCCGCACCATGGCAAAACCGTTTTTAATCTCCTTGTTGATAATGCTGTCACCCAGTTGCAGAGTGGAACCGGCGGCAATCAAGTGCGCTTCGGTCACTTGGCTCTGCACCCTGGGGACGCAAAAATGGGTGCGGGCGATATCGTGCATGGTGGCCAGGCGCGGAGCAAACTCCTGGATCTGGGGCAAATCCATGACCCCTTCTTCAAAAATCTGGTCCCGGGTATACAAAAGCCGCTCTTCCCTCTCGGGGTGAGTAGGAGAAATGGCCCAGTCAAAGGCCGGGAAAAAAATTAGTCCTGTTTTTTCCATAATAATATCAATCACCCCTCGACCCGATTTGCCCCATGATTCCCCTGGGGGTTTGCACACAGATATCGTAAATCCTGCCGGTGGTAATCCAGTTTCTGACCATGGTGAAAACATCGCGCCTGGTAATTTCTATTTTTTTCATGGTTTTTTCCAGGCCGTACTTTTCAGCGCGTTTTTTTAACCAGTCTTCCGCCAGGAGAAGGGCGTCCTCCTCCGTGAAGGGATCCTTTTCAATTTTGCCCTGAAAACCTTCTTCTTCAACAGTGTAAAGGCACTGCTCGGTGTCGGCCCGCAGGCTGACCTGCAGCGTGGGAATGGCCACCGCCGCGCCTATGGCGTTGGCCAGGGGAGCATAAGGGGGAATTACCGGGTAGCAGCCGATCCGGGCCGCTATCTGAGATATAAAACCCGCGGCGCCGCCGCCCACCCCCACCACGGTGGAGGGGCGCTCCCTGCGTTTTTGCAATACTTCCCACACCCGGTAGGCCGGCTCCTGCTCCCATTGCATAAACATTTCTTCTATTTCCCGCACAATAATGTCAATCACCAAATTGACAATCCGGTTGGCCACCTCGCTGACGCCCAGGCCGATGGGATCACCCAGCAAACGCATGGCTTCCCGGGCCTTTTCCTCATTGCCCACCCTGGTCAGTCCCAAAACCCGCAGGGCGTCGGTGGGGGTGGGCATCGGGCCGTCCAGACTATAAGGAGCGCCCAGCCTTTCGGAATAAACCACTATTTCCTTGCCTACCCGTTCCACAACGCTGTCGCCCCCCACCGGAACCGATTTAACCGCCATGGCCCGCACCTGGGTCAATTGCTCGTAAACCGGGACGCCGCGAGAGGAAAGCAGCGGCTGGCCGCCCAGGATCAGGGCCAGATCGGTGGTGGTGCCGCCAATATCCACAACCACCGACGTTTCCCCCGGCGGCGTGAGAGCCTGCACTCCCAGGGTACTTGCCGCGGGACCGCTGAAAATTGTCTCTATGGGCACGCCGGTGGTTTTACTCAGCGGCATGGTGCCGCCGTCAGCCTTCAGAATAAACAGCGAGCCCTCGATGCCCCGCCTGGCCACTGCTTCCTTTACCGAATCAACAAAAAACGAATATTTATCCCTGGTGGCACAGGTCAGCATGGTAGTTACCGCCCGGCGGGGGAAATTAAGCCGACCGGCCACCTGATGGCCCATTTCCACGTGCCACTCGGGAAAATGCTTGTTAATTGTGTCGGCCACTTCTTGCTCATGCTTTTTGTTGCGTACCGAAAATTTACCCGCCACCGCCACCCGCTTGTAACCCCTGGCGTTCAGTTCGACAATGGCGTTTTCTATTTCTTCACGGCGCAGGGGCATAATTTCACGCCCCCTGTAATCAATGGCGCCCGAAAGGGTAATGGTGTCCGTGCCGTAATTGATTTGCGTACTGCACAAACCGGGGCCGGGGATTAAAACCAATCCGACAGGATCATATTTTTTTTCCGCAATATAATTGGTAATGAGAGTGGTGCTGAAAACCACGCGTTCGATAAGTTCAGCGGGCACACCTTGCATAATTTGGTCCAGCGCTTCCAACAGCGAAGTGAGAATGTCGCTTTGGCTGGGAACCTTGGCGGTGGCCCTAACCAGGCCGTTGTCCAGCAATACGGCGTCTGTACAGGTTCCTCCTACGTCAATGCCGACATACATTGTCCCATTCCACCCCCAGACCCTGATAAAATCCGAATATTTTAATTAATTCTCCGAAGGCCGTTAAATATCCTGCTTCTTATTATCCGGCGCATATCCTTGCCGGACAATTTTTTCTTTCCAGCGAGCCAGCATGTTCAGAGCATCCACCGGCGTGATGCGGTCAATGTCCAACTGAAACAATTCTTCGGCAAAGGCTTTTTCTCCACACTCCGCACATTTGGGCCACTGCTCCATACCATCCGGCCGGGCGGGGATTTCAGCAGCCACCCCGCTACCCGGGTTCTCCCCGCGTTTTTCCAGTTCCCGCATCACTTCGCCGGCCCGTCTGAGCACCTTTTCGGGCAGTCCGGCCAGCCTGGCCACCTGGATGCCGTAGCTCCTGTCCACTTTGCCGGGTATAACCTTGCGCAGAAAAATAATTTCGTCGTCTTTCTCCTTCACGCTGACCGTGTAGCTACCCACACCGCTAAATGAATCCATATCTGTGAGTTCATGGTAGTGGGTGGAAAATAGCGTC
>JAKSCU010000512.1 GCA_022360435.1 Bacillota bacterium | reverse complement strand
TTCTTTTCCAAACGCGACAGGTATCGGCAAATAGGGCAGGCATTGCTGGGATTCGGCCTTTTGTTCCTGGGTCTGAAGATAATGGCGGATGGAATGTATCCGCTGCGGGATTCACAAATCTTTAAAGATATAATACTGCAAATGAGCGACAACCCCTTGCTGGCCATTTTGGCGGCGGCCCTGTTTACTTTTCTCATACACAGCAGCGCGGCCACCATCGGGATCATTATGGTGCTGGTCATGCAGGGCATGCTGCCCATTGTTTCCGCTATTTACTTGATATACGGGGCCAATATAGGCACCTCTTTTACCGCCGTGATGACAAGCCTCAGTTCTTCCCGGGAGGCGCAAAGGGTTGCTACGGCCCACGTTATTTTTAAAGTTTTCGGCGTTTTGGCGTTTTTCCCTTTTACCGCGCAATACGCCAATTTAATGCAATCTATTGTTTCCATACCCGGATTTCAGGTAGCCAACGCCCACATGTTTTTTAATATTGCCATTGCCCTCTGCTTCTTGCCTTTTACATCTCATTTCGCCGTTTTGCTGGAGAAAATAGTGCCTGAAAGAAGGGAGCGTTTTGCGGAGCCGAGATACCTGGATGATTCTTTGATTGGAACTCCCTCCATAGCGATAGGCCTGGCTTTGAAGGAGATTATTTATATATCCGACAATACTTTAAAAATGTTAAGAGAAGTAAAATCGGTATTTGATAATTATAATCCCGACCTGGTGGAGACGGTTTTGCGAAGGGAAAACAAAATAGACAGGCACACCATAGACACAAGGCAGTATCTCATTCAAGTTTTAAGGCAGCCTCTTTCCAAGGAGGAATTCAGCAAATGTTTACGACTGATCAATATAGTTAACGAGTTGGAAAAAATAGCGGACGTTATGGAAAAGAATATTCTTTACCTGGCTGAAAGCCGGAGGATTAACAACGCCAATTTTTCCGAAGAAGGCAAGAAAGAATTGGAACGGCTGTACAACAATATCTACCTGCTGGCCGAAATGGTAAACAAAATCATACAAACCAACGATGCCAGCCTTACTTACGACGCCCTGTGTTTGCATGAAGAAATTGACGAGTTGGAATTCATGTCGCGCATAGCGCACATTCAGCGGTTGAGTAAAGGAATAGCCGAATCGGAAAACACCAGCGCCATTCACCTGGAATTAATCAACGCCTACCTAAAGATTGGCGAACACTTGGTCCATATTATAGAAATAACCAATGACCCGGAAGTGCTGGATATGAAAAATATGGAAGAATTTTGCAATGGCGGCCACTTATTTGGCACGACAAGTGAAAAGCAGTGACAGCTCCCAGGTCAATCAATTGTTTGGAAGTATACAATATTTTTGTAATCCACCGGTGAACTTTTGCCGTCAAATGTTTTATAATAAATAATAAGAGTAGTGCCCGTGGGGCAAAGGCGTCCCTCGCATACCTGATTGAGCAGGATGTTGAGGGCGTTTTTATCTTTATGGCCTGGCTTGTCCCGCAAAAAGGAGGGATTTTAATGGCGGTGGCGTGTAAATTGAAAGACGGCAACGTTATTCCCATTAGAAAAGGGATACCGACCGACACAAAAGAACCTCAAACTGAAATATTAAGCCACGCTTCCATTTGCGCCAGGTGCGGGTTCGGCGCAAGCCCAACCAATAGATGGCGGCCGGTAATGGAAACAAGCAGTTGCCCCATGTGCGGGAGCAAAATTAAAAGATGACGAGTTGTTATTTCTATTTACTCATGCATATTACCCATGCATATCCTCATTGATCTTATCAAATTTTTGTTTTATAAGCGCCGGGTCTTCTCCCTGCCGGATTTGTTTTTCCACCTTCCGCAATTCGGAAAACAGCTTTTTGTCCGTGGTGACATGAATACGGTAATCCGGGGCTGTTTTTTTTATTTTATCGGATACTTCCTGCCGGATTGCTTTCAACCTTAATCGGTCAAAGCCGGTCACCTTTACGGCAACGGCGATATCCCTGTCAATAACCACCGCTATGCCGTCCTTTACGCTTGCAACCGTTTTGGCGGTCTCTTCAACCTGGCCGGCCAGCGCGGTATTGGCGGTTGCTTTGGGGTTTAAAGATTGTTGCTGTTGGGCCTGCGGTTTGGGGGCCGGCGAGTTTGGCATGGCGCAGCCGGCAGTGAATATCGTAACAGCAATAGCCAGACCCGTGATGAACTTCATATTAATCACCTTTATCCTTTGGATTTAAAAAACAGCGCAGCCATAAAACCAAAGATTATGGCCGCGGATATACCCGCGCTGGTTACCTCGAATATTCCGGTGAGTATGCCCACCAAGCCTGTTTGTTCCGCCTCGGCCATGGCTCCCTGCACCAGTGAGTTGCCAAAGCTTGTAATGGGTACGGTGGCGCCGGCCCCGGCAAAATCAATCAGCGGCTCGTAAAGATCAAACCCCGCCAGGACGGCGCCCGCCACCACCAATATGCTTATGGTGTGGGCCGGAGTAAATTTTCCCACATCAAGCAACAGCTGCCCCACCACGCATATCAGGCCGCCGACTATAAAAGCCCAAATATATGTTTCCAAGTGCAACCACTCCTCAATGGGGGCGTTCTATTGAAACAGCGTGGGCAATACTTGGTATGCTTTCCTTCTGCTGATATGACAGGGGTGATAAAAGGGCGCCGGTGGCAACTATGAGCACCTTTTCCAACTCGCCCTTTTTCATCCGGTTGATAATGTGGCCGAAAGTGACCGTGGCGGAACACCCGCACCCGCTTCCGCCGGCCAGTACCGACGTCTGGTCTTCGCTGTAAATAAGTATCCCGCAGTCGGTAAACCGGTTTTGGGGCAACTCTATGTCGTGTTTTTTTAACAAATCGGCGGCTATTCGGTGCCCCACCCGCCCCAAGTCACCGGTGGCGACAAGGTCGTATTCATTCAGGGAAATGCCCAGGTCTCTGATATGGGCGGTGATGGTGTCCACCGCGGCCGGCGCCATGGCGCTGCCCATGTTAAAAGGGTCGGTTATGCCCATGTCCAGTACCCTGCCGATGGTGGCGGCGGTAACCCGGGGTCCTTCCCCGGCGGCGGCCAGGAGGGCCGCGCCGGCGCCGGTCACGGTCCACTGGGCCGTGGGCGGCTTTTGGGCGCCGTATTCGGTGGGGTAACGGTATTGTTTCTCCTCGGCGGCATAGTGACTGACGGTGCCGCAAATAATATTGTTGCCGAACCGGCCGTCCACCATTAGCGAACCCAAAGCAAGGCTTTCCATTGAGCTGGAGCAGGCGCCGTACAGACCCAGAAAGGGAACGGCCAGGGTTCTGGCCGCGAAAGTGCTGGAAATAATTTGATTCAGCAAATCGCCGCTGAGAAAAAACTGAATATCCTGTTTTTGCAGGCCGGCTTTGCGAATCACCACTTCACAGGCTTCCTCCAGCATTTTTCTTTCGGCTTTTTCAAAACTATCCTGGTCAAGCCACAAGTCACCATGCAGAAGGTCGAAATCCCCGGCCAGCGGTCCGGCGGCTTCATAGGGCCCGCCCACCGCGGCTGTGGCAATAATCACCGGTTTATTTTGAAACAACCAGGTTTGGTGGCCGCGCATCATTTTAGTTTACGCCCCCCCCAGTTTGGACAGCAGTGTTTTAACGAGAGCAACGACAAACGCCGAGAAAACACCGAACACAATTACCGAACCGGCCAGTTTAAACATCTTTCCCCCCACGCCCAGCACAAATCCCTCGCTGCGGTGCTCCATGGCGGCGGAAGCAACGGAATTGGCGAAGCCCGTTACCGGCACGGCGGTTCCGGCGCCCGCCCACTGGGCGATATGATCGTAAACACCCAGGGCGGTTAAAATAACGGCAATCAGGATCATTATCGCTATGGTGGGGTTACCCACCGTCTTTTCAGTGAAATCAAAATTCCACAAAAAGAACTCGGCAACACCCTGCCCTATCACGCAAATCAGGCCACCCACCAGGAATGCCCTGATTGAATTAATCAACACCGGCCGCTTTGGTTCCCTAACCTTGGAAAAACTGTGATACTCCTGTTGAACCGGGGTCAGTTTTTTCTTTTTTTTATTGGACACAGCGTATCACCCCTATTTCTGCAGCAAGGACTCAAGTTCATCTATAACCCCGGTTAAAACCCCGGCGGAATTACCGTACATTTGCTTGGCGGCCGCATTTTTTGTCCCCAGCGCGTATAATTCGCAATCCGCCTGGCATTTCTTCAAGGTCGAGTAAAGCAACTCTTTGGTTTTTGGCTTGGGCACCCGGACGGCGTCATCAAATAAATCCAGGTAGAGTTGCCCGGTGGAGTCAACCTGGGCGATAAAAGTATTTTCCGGCGCCACGCCAACCTTTTCCAGTTCGGTATGCAGCCAGTTTCTGTTCAGGCCCATGGCGGTCAAGGGCTCGTCCATGATTATTCCGTCCATGATTACCGTTTGGGGCACACTTTCCATGCCGACATCAAGGCCGGCGGTTTTGGGGGTCAGCGGCTGTTTGTCTTTTTTTAAAAGCACGCTTAGGTCACCGGTGGGCTCCAAAACAGCAAACTCAACGTCGGCAAAGTTGAACACTTCTTTTCTCCTTAACTGGCTCAGCAGGTCCTCGGGGGTGTAACGGGCTTCCATCAGTTTGTCTTCCAGCACTTTACCGTGGTTAATCAGGATAGTTTCTTTTCCCTGGACAATATCCCTGACCGCCTTATACTTTATGGACAAAATAAATATTAATGCCGGCGCAATGGTCCATACAGCCAGGGCGATGAGCCCGTGGACAAGGTTACCCACCAGGTTTAAAGAAATGGCGGCGGCGATCACCCCGATGACAATCCCGGTCACCAGGTTGAAAAAAGTTAACCGCCCCGTCAGCCTTTTGCCGATTAAACGAACCAGGAGCAACGTGGCGGCGAACAGACCGGCTGAACGAAGCAATACATTTAACCATTCAGGCACCATAATTTACCCCTTTGTGGGCTTTTTAAAATCCCTTATATTGAGGCTCCTCGAATTCCAGCTCACCAAGCCTTTTTTCCATATCATTGATAATACCGTCGATGCGCATGGCATTGCGTTTCATTTTATCCGCCGCCCCGTTATTTTGTTCAATGGAAGCAAAGGCTTCCAGCGTTGATTTGGCTCCCTTCAAGCCGGCCAATGTTTGCTTCACCCGGGCGCCGATTGTCATCCAACAATCCCTCCGTCTACATATTTTGTATCAAAAAAATGTTTATATTCAATTTAAGAACCGGGTCGCTCCGACCCGGCCTCTTTAAAACCCTTTGTACTGTGGTTCTTCCTTTTCTATTTCGCCAATCCGTGGCTCCAAACTTTCTATAATGGACTTTGTCTGTTGAGCGGCGTTGGTGTAAAGCTGCTTGGCCTGCTGGTTCTGGGTCTCCATGGCAAAGATTTCCAAGCTGGCCTGGGCGCTTTTTAGCCCGGCCAATGTTTGTTTTACCTGGGTTGAAACTGTCATATTACTCCCCCCCTGAAATTGATTATTTTCGGGTTTATTAATGCCCCCGGCCAGGTTTTTTATGCTCTGGAAAAGTATATCCGGCCATATTTATGGCCGGATTCAAGGAGGAAAGTATGTTTATTTCCCGGTCCTGCATATCAATATATTTCCAGCCATAGGTATATTTACTAATAAAGCAATAATGCAAACCGGGGAAAGGGAGTAAAACCGTGTTTATAGTGATAGTGGTGTTTGCATGCACCTATTTTTTAATAGTTTTTGGATTAATTCACCGTACGGTGGCGGCTCTGGCCGGCGCGCTAACCATGCTGGCCATCGGAGCCATTAGGCCCGTTGAGGCGTTCTGGGCGGTGGACTTTGATACTTTGGGCTTGTTGACTGGAATGATGATCATTGTCGGTATCACCAGAACAACGGGCGTTTTTGAGTATTTGGCCGTAAAAGCCGCCAAGATTGCAAAGGGGGAGCCGGTTGGAATACTTGCCGCCCTGTGTTTGATTACCGCTGTTTTATCTGCTTTTTTGGATAATGTGACCACGGTTATGCTGATTATACCCATTACCTTTGCCATTGCCCGGCGGCTTGAAGTCAATCCGGTTCCATACCTGATGGCTATAATTATTGCGTCAAATATCGGGGGCGCGGCCACAATGGTGGGTGATCCGCCCAATATAATGATCAGCGGTTTTACCGGCCTGGGTTTTATGGATTTCGTTACCAACTTGGCGCCGGCGGCGGTGGTTGTTTATATCGTTACCGTTTCCGTTATGAAGTCGGTTTTTAGCCCTCGAATAAAAACCATCCCCGCGCTTAAAGGCCGGATTAGAAGGCTAAAAGCCGAGGATCAGCTTAAAGACCGGGTTTTGTTGGGCCAATGTTCGGCGGTTGTTATTTTTACGGTTTTGGGTTTCGTGCTGCACCGGCAGATTCATCTCGAACCGGCGTTTATAGCTGTGGTTGGGGCGGTTGTTTTACTTTTAATTACCAACCACGGCTTGCTGGACGCCCTAAGGAACGTGGAATGGTCGGTGATTATTTTTTTTGCCAGCCTTTTTGTCATGGTGGGTGCTTTGGATAAAACCGGCGTCTTTGAAAGATTGGCTGGAGAATGCCTAGAGATAACCGGCGGCGATATTTTGTTGGCGGCTATGTTAATTCTCTGGGTGTCCGCCATCGCGTCGGCTTTAATTGACAACATACCTTTTGTCGCGGCCATGATACCCCTGATCCACGACATGGGCCGCCTGGGCGGTTTTGATGATCTTACTCTCCTATGGTGGTCCCTGTCCCTTGGCTCCTGCTTCGGCGGTAACGGCACGGCCATCGGCGCCTCGGCCAATGTTGTGGTCATCGGCCTGGCGGAAAAGAGCGGCGTCCACATAAGCTATTTAAATTACTTGAAAATCGGTTTTCCGCTGATGATTTTATCAATTGTAATTTCTACCGTCTACCTGTTGTTTTGGTATTATCTCAATGTGAATTAAATGTCGCGCAGATGACATTTTTCATTGTATAATTGTATAATGGTAAAAGACAACCATCGCCGCTAAAGTTTGAAGTTAGCTTATGGCCAAAGGTTTGTCCGGCCAGCGTCACAGCTTGGTTTTAACTAGTTTTCCTGAAAAAGTTTTAATTAGGGGTTTGCTGACAAAACAGTATTGATGGGAGTTTTAGAACATGCGAATAATTGTGCTGATTAAACAGGTGCCCGGCACTGCCAACAGCCGTATGGATCCGGAAACCGGGGTCATGGTTCGTGACGCCGGTGAAACAATTCTGAACCCGCTGGATGAACATGCCGTTACCGAAGCGGTGAGAATCAAGCGCGAGCATCCCGGGACCGAAGTTATCGCGCTGACCATGGGGCCGCCCGCCGCCAAAAAGGTTCTTCTGGAAGCCTGCGCCAGGGGCGCCGACAAGGGGATTTTACTTTCCCACAGATCCTTCGGCGGCTCGGATACTCTGGCCACCTCGCGTGTTTTGGCGGCCGCGGTCCGTAAAATTGGCCCCTTTGCGCTTATTCTGGCGGGCGATAAAGCCACCGACGGTGAAACCGGGCAAACAGGCCCGATGACGGCGGTCTTATTGAATATCCCGGCGGTGACTTTCGTAAACCGGCTTTCTGTGGCAGATGCTCATATTACCGTGCAGCGGATGGTGGAGGAAGGGCGGGAGGAAGTCGAATTGGGGTTGCCGGCGCTGGTTACGGTGGTCAAAGACATCAATACCCCTCCCCTGCCCACGATAAAGGGCTATATTTTGGCCAAAAAGCTTTCATTCCCCGTTTGGGGACCGGAGGATATAGATGTGGAACAAAACCAAACCGGCCTGAAAGGGTCCCCGACCCGAGTGGTGAAAATATTCAGCCCCAAGCTGTCAAGGGACACCCGGTTTTATACCGTCGGCCGGGAAGGAACAATGAATGAAATTGCGCATGTGGTACTGGAAACGTTAAAGGCTCGCAGTTTAATAAGAAAAGGTGATAGCCATGGAAGCTAGGGAAAGGGTAATGATCCTGGCGGAGGTCCGCCGGCGGGGTATCCATAGCATGACTTTTGAGATGCTGGCGTGGGGCCGGAAACTTGCCGACCAGCTGGGAACCAAGGTGGATTGCTTGATTTTGGGAATGGAACAGGGGGATTTTAACAGCCTGATTCATTGGGGGGCCGACCGGGTGCTGGTTGTGAACAGCGGCGGGACCGACGGCTTTCTGGCCACTCCCGCCACCGGCCTGCTGACCGGCGCAATTCGCGAAGAACAGCCCGGTATTGTAATCGCTCCGGCGACAACATTCGGAAGAACCGTTATGCCCATGGCGGTGCCCGGCTCGCCACCGGGCTCACCGCCGATTGTACCGAACTTGATATAGACCCCAAAGACGGCTTGCTTTTACAGACCCGCCCGGCCATCGGAGGGAATATAATGGCCACAATTAAAACTACCCGCACAAAGCCACAAATGGCCACGGTACGGCCCCGCTCCATCAAGCCCGGCCCGTATGATGAAAACAGGCCGGGGGAAGTGATATTCAAATATTACGATATGGACTTGGCCTGGCAGGAAAAGCTGGTTTCTTTTACCGGCAGTGATAAAGGCGATACCGACCTGGAAAACGCCGACCTGGTTATTGCCGGAGGTAAGGGGATGAAAAGCAAGGATAATTTTTTGCTGTTGGAGGAATTGGCCGATTTGCTGGGCGCCGGCCTGGGCGCCACCCGGAACGCGGTGGAAGCCGGTTGGGTTCCTTTCGCCCACCAGATAGGTCTTACCGGTAAAATAGTCTCCCCCAAGGTATACATTGCCGCCGGTGTATCCGGCAAAATACAGCACCTGGCCGGTATGATGACCTCAGAGTTTGTCATTGCCATCAATG
>JAKSCU010000510.1 GCA_022360435.1 Bacillota bacterium | reverse complement strand
GGGTCGGAGAGGGAGACCGATCGGTCCGGCACTATCTGTTCCCGGGGCGCGAATATCTCCGTCGGCCTGTTTTCTGGTACCACTCAAGCCAATGACGGCGAGGATTTCTATGCGATTGCATGCGTTCACCCGCACGGCTCGGCCCTTCATCGGAGGGAAGGGCCGAATGGGCGATTGAGTTTGCCGGAAACCGGCTTAAGCGAACCCGAGACGGTCCCGCTGCTCCTGCCAAGTGAGCGGCAGCCGCGATGCCCTGGCGAGCTTGGCCGCCGTCAGAGTCGGCGGATGGCGGCCCTCGAGAATGGCCTTGACAATGTCCGGCGCGCTTCAATCGCGCCGGCACCGACAATGTCAGGTATCCGTCTCCCGAGCGCCTTGCCCGGCACCGATTGAACCCGTGGGATCGCCTTGCAGGGCGCGGGCGATGCGGCCGGTGTCAATGGTTATGTCGACCCTTTCCTCGTGGACCTCGATCCGATTGACCAGGACGAGGAGAATGGACCGAAGCTCCGCGGACCCCAGATCGTCCCATCGTTCGGCAAGATCGATTGCCCGGCCGACCAACACTTTCCACCGAGCGACGTCATGGTTCGGTTCGCCGACCGCCCCGAACACCTCGGAAGGACTCGCAAGGAATCCGCGCAGGCGACGGATGACAAGTCCTTCGATATCCGCCGCTGGAATGCGTCGCCTCGCCGGAGCATCGGCCCGGCTGTTCGTCGTCAGCGGCCGGGACACATAGTACCGATACCGCTTGCCGCTTTTGTTGGCGTGGCTTGGGGTCAGGCGATGACCGAGACCGTCGAACAGAAGGCCCGCCAACAGGCTTGGTTCCCTGGCCGCGGTTCCAGTTTTTGCACTGGTTCGGTTCTCCTCCAGTCCGGCTTGAGTTGCGTCCCAGAGCTCTTGGCCGATGATGGCGTCGTGCTCGCCCGGATAGCTCTTGTCCCCGTGGACGATCTCACCCCGGTAGATGCGGTTTTGCAGCATCAGGTAAAGGGCACCACGGGCCAGAGGGACGCCGCCGGCCCTGCGGCTGTCCTTGTAATTCCGTACCTTGCTGACGACGCCATCCGCGTCGAGTTCCTGCTTCAGTGTCCGCACCGAGCCGAGGGCGGCGTAACGCCAGAAGATATGGCGGACGGTTTCCGCTTCGCCGGGATTGACGACCAGCTTGCGATCGATGGCGTCGTAGCCC
>JAKSCU010000338.1 GCA_022360435.1 Bacillota bacterium | reverse complement strand
TATAACTTGAACAAACTAGAAGGTCCCGACACCGCAGATTTAACCCAGTTTAATCCCAACTGGGATACTCTGGACACTAATCTAAAGCAACTGTTCGATGACCATGTTGCGCATAAGGCTGAAACTGTGCAAAATGATGTTCATGACTTGAAAACTCTATTTCAAAATCAACAATTTAACAATCTTGTTAAGAATGGGCATTTTAATAACTGGAGTTTAGGGAGTGTTAATACATGGCCCGATGGATGGTCCGGGGTAGGCGGGGACGCGTCAAATTCTTTTGGACGAAGCGGCGTAGATTATTTATCAAAATCTTACTGCGCGCATTTAATTAAAAATGCAGCGTCTTCTATAATGTCTTTGTACCAGGATATTATGGATGAAGCTATAGTTAGTAGATTAATTGGTGAAAAAATCACTTTAGTTTCTAGGTTAAAAACTACAATATTAACAGACGTCTTTTGTATTTTACAGTTTAAGGATAGTGGTGGAAATAATATTAAAACAAAGTATTCATTCCCACACACGGGAAGTGGGTTGTATGAAAGAATAGCTGTAACCGACACTGTTCCAGCAAACACTGCAACAATAAGAGTTTTCGGCGGTTATATCACCTCAAATGCAGAAACCGGTATCCTGTCTATAGATGATGTTATATTGGTCACTGGAGAAATAGGCCCGGAATTCGTAAATCACCCTAATGACCAGCATTTAAAGGCAGTTGATTTTCAGGATCCGGTAGGGGGTAATTATGAATATGGTCTGTTAAAAATACAATGTGGAGTAACCATAATAACAGGAGTTTCCCCAGGGACTACGGGAGGGAAAATTGTTACATTCCCAACAGTGTTTAATAAGCTATTAGCTATTAAGGTGCAAATTAAAACAAGCACCCCAAATAAATTTATAGCAGGTTTTGCTGTTGAAAGCACCTCGGGTTTCGATGTTTATGGTTATAATGGTGATTTACAACTTAGAGATTTAACAGTACACTGGCAAGCTGTGGGGGTGGGATAAAATGCAAATTAACTATATAACTCAAAAATCAACCAGACAAAAAGGTTTCTGGCAACCTACTGTTATCAGTAATGTGGATGGATCTGTAACCCTTCAGTTAACAACTTTTTATTTTCGCGATTTAGAAATAGCAATTCTCAAAGAAACCTGGGTACCGACTGAAGGGGATAAGATTTACGTTGAAAATAACTCGGTTGACCCCCTATACCGAATACCAGCCGATGTAAGCACAAATTACCAACCGCTTTCAGGTGAGATAGAATCTTCACCAGGGCCTGTAATGTGGGTTGAAAATGGTATTCTCTACGTGTTAACGCATGAGGAGGGAGAATAATGCGAGTTGCAAAGCCTTCTCAAGAAGTATTGGAGCGAAAGCAGCAAGTTAAGCAACTAAGGCAAATTAAAGAGCAGTTGCTACAGCGATTGAGAGGAAAAAGGAAAAATTAATTGACGCGAACGATATAAATAATTTGGTCATTGAGGTGACTAAAAAAACAGGGATTTATTACACAGTACTACTTTTTTACGTAACAATTAATATCAAGTTTTAATAATAGTTAACTGCAGATTAGTTAATGACAAATAATTATGTAATTAATTAGATAACGTTGTGGTGTGAGAAGCATATGATTACGCTTATAGTGTAGCTTGTTTGCCAACCAGGTAGATTTATGCACTATTCAAACTAACCGTTTATTGTAGTGCTGTTGGTATGACATTATATAAGGTTAACATATTTACGTGATATGATTCTGCTGTTATAACATTAAACTATCCAATTAAAACTATGGCGAGGTGATTTATTATGGCTGCGGCCCAACGATCAACGATCCCCAGGATGAAGATTAAACCAAAGGGCCTAGTCATCCATTTGACCGCCAACACTAACCATGGCGCGGGTGCTCGGCGGGTATAGATTGAACAAATAAGAAAAGTAGCAGTCCAAGAACTTATTGATTAGGGTATAGGGGGGATAAGTTAATGAAGCGAACACCGAATTATAATCTTAATAAATTGGAAGGTCCCGACACCGCAGACCTGACCCAGTTTAATCCCAACTGGGATACTTTGGACACTAATCTTAAGCAACTGTCCGATGACCATGTTACACATTTAGCTGAAACTGCGCAGCAAGAGGATGTTCATGGGCTGAAAACCCTGTTCCAGAATCAGCAGTTTGAGAACTTAGTCAAATACGGCGACTTTCCGAGTTGGAGTGCCGGTACTACTTCCGCGCCAGATGGATGGATGTCTGTACTAACTGATGTAGCTCAAAGAGTATCAGGGCAATATTTCCCTAATGGATTTCGATTTCAAGGTGCAGGAAATTCCTATGCATATCAAATCGTGATACCAAGTTCAGAAATACAATACTGGAGAGGGAAAGCAGTTACTTTTGGTGGTTGGATTAAGTCAACCCAAGGGAATATATGGATACAGGATAAAGATGCAACATGGGAATCAAGGCAAACAACTATAGTAACATCGGGGAATTGCGAATTTGTGTTTAAAACGGCAACCATTCCTGATACTTGGAGTGGGAATTTAGTAATACAGCCATATGCTCACAATGGGGCAGAAATCATAGTTGAGGGTTTGTTTATAGTTAAAGGCGAGCTCCCAGTAGCTTTCGCAAAAAATCCACAAGATTATGTTGCTGCGCATAAGGCCGATAATGCGGCACATGGTGTAGATGGTAAAGTTAATAAAGCCGGGGATACGATGACTGGAGCTTTGCAAATAACAAGCAATAGAGATAATGCAGGAGATACAGCTCCTAAGTCAGGTAATTTTTCTTTAGAGGTTGCGGCAGGCACTGCTACTATTGGTATTGGTCAAAATAACGGAGACGCAGTAATACAAGCATTTGGCACGGGAACCGCGTATAGCCTGGATTTATGTCCAGCCGCCGGTATTGTTAAAACAAAGGGAAACGAAATATGGCATGCTGGTAACCTTCCATATGAAGAAGGCACATGGACGCCTGTAATATATGGCGAAACAACTGCGGGTACACCAACGTATATTGCTCAAAATGGTGTATATAAAAGAACGGGCAATCAAGTATATGCTTGGGGAAGAATACAATTATCGTCAAAGGGTGGCATGGCAGGAGACATGAAAATAAGTGGGTTGCCTTTTACTTCCAGAGGCTCGTTTAGAACTGCCGTTATCGGTTTGTGCACAAATATAACGTTCCCTACTAATACAAAACAACTTGCTTGTTATGTTGTTCATGATGCTGTAGAGTTTCATTTTATTAGGGATGGTCGCGGTTGGTTGCAACTAACCAATATAAATGTTGCGGATGATTTTCTACTTACATTTACTGCTGTTTATGACATATAGGAGGGATTAAAAATGATTGAAAAAACCACGTTGGATGTATTCACTCAAAATTCTATCAGTATAAAAAAGCAGTTCTATGTGGAAATTGACGAACAGCTACAACCTGTGGGTCAACCGTGGCGCAGGGCTTACACCAACAGTACCCAGGGTCGTCAACGAGTACGAGAAGAAGTGCCAGAACCATATCGAACGGCCATTTTCGCAGTTTGGGGAGATACGCCAACTGTAGATGAAGCTGCGCAGTAGGTATTTTATGCAACAATAATTTACGAGGTTTTGGATAATAATCGGCACAGATAAGTTATTGAGTGATGGTTGTGTTTTCAATAATTCACGTTGTGATGTGAAAAGTATACGAGTATTCTATATTGTGGCTTGTCTGCCATAAGGTAGATGCTTGGACCATTCAAACTTGCTCACCGGATGTGATGCTGTTGGTATAGCATTATTGGGTTTAACCTCCCAGGTGTTACGATTTACAAAAAGAACATTTGTATCTATTTATAACTAATACCTTTATTAGCGAGGTGATAATTATGGCGGCGGCCCGAGGATATAACCTTGTTGAGATGCTTTTAACCGCCGGGCAGGGCGGACGCCCCGGAACTAAGATTGAACCAAAAGGTGTGGTCATTCATTGGACCGCCAACACCAACCCTGGCGCGGACGCCAGGGCCAACAGGGATTACTTTCAGAACCACCCGGCGAACAAAGTAGCCGCTCATTATATCGTCGACGATCAAGTGGTGGTGTTTTGCGTCCCGGAAGATGAAATGGCTTATCATGTAGGCGCGAAAAGATATAATCCCGAGGCGCTGCGCTTGCTCTCCAGCTATCCCAACAACTGCACCATAGGTATCGAAATGTGCGTTAATCAGGATGCTGACTTCAGCCAAACCTACCGCAACACTGTTTCCTTGGCCGCGGATATTTTAAGCCGTCACGGTTGGGGCGTCCATGAGCTCTGGAGGCACTTTGATATTACCGGCAAGGAATGCCCGCGGTTTTTCGTGCATGACATAGGCGCCAGGGACTTTGGCTTCGCTTCGGCTGCGACGGCGTGGCAGCGATTTAAATCCGACGTGCTGGGTATTCTCTCCGGAAAACCATCTGACCAAGCAGAGAGGGTGACCGGCATGTATAAAGACATGGCCGGCCACTGGGCCAGAGAAGATGTGGAGGAAGCGACCAGTTTGGGCCTAGTCAGGGGAATGGGGGACGGTACTTTCGGCCCTGACGAAGGTCTGACCAGAGTCCAGGGCACTGTCCTGGCGTTAAGAGGATATAAGCAACTTAAGGCCAGAATTGAAGCACTGGAAAATCAAGTCGGCGAAATGCTCAAACTTACCCGCGGGTAGTGGTAAAATATTAATAAAAAAAGCACACTCATCGGTTCCCTCTGCGTGCGGCTTTTTGATACTTTTTTCCTTTACCCTTGCCATGTATATGGACAGGTACACTTTTCAAAGTAAAAAAAGGAGGGATGATATGTTTATAATCGACACCGTCTTATTACAAGCTTTATTCACTGTACTTTTGCTCATTATCGTTGACGCGCTTTTAGGACTGGCGCTGGCGCTGCGTGAAGGTACGTTTAAACTGAGTGAAGCGCCTCGTTTTCTGCGCACCGAAATACTTCCATATTATACCGCCATTTTAGCCCTGGCCGGTATGAGCATGATTGAGGACATCCATCAGTTGGGCATGAAATCTGTTACCTGGACTGTTATTGCAATTTACACCGCCAGAATACTTTTTACGGAGATTCGTCAAAAATTGGTCAAGCTTTTTAAAATTAACCCCGATGAATTACCGTCCAACAAAGCGCAAAGTGGTTAAATCCACTTCGCCCGCCACTAATACAATATTATTGATGGTGACAACTAAATACAGCGCCAAGGGCAAACTCATCGAAAGGTGGGGACGCAAAGCTACAGGGTCTAAGTACTTTTAAGTACAATGACAGCCTGGCCGCCGCTATTACATTATAACCTGCCCGTTATAACAGGCGGTTTTTTTGTCTCATTGATGGAGAGGTAAAAAAGTGAATAGCGGCATGGGGCCTTTAAAAACCAATTGTTTTGTTGTTTGAAAACTTGAAAGGAGGTTGTTTTGTTTTGGGTAAAAAAACAAAATTAAGCACGTTGGTAAAAAGGGCCAAAGGAGGCGACCAGGAAGCTTTGGCGCAAATTGTGGAAAGATTTCAGCCGGTAATGAAAAATTACGGCCGCCGTTTGGGCAATGATGACGCTTATTATGATTTGGTAATATGGATCATCGGCGCGGTTAAAAGCTGTCAGGCGGTCGATAAATGGGATAAAGACAAAACAAACCGATTTCCTTTATATGAAAAAAAACATACAAATATTAGCGGCAAAGTGTAATTTAAAAGTTAGCCCAGCCAAGGGGACGGTTCGAGCCTCATCGAAACGCCGGCGTAGCCGGGGGAAAGGCGGCGGAACCGTCCTAATGGCGTAATAGCCAAGTTGCGGAATTCCAAGGGTTGTCAAATTGAGCGGCCTGATTCTCTTTATTAAATAAAAGCTTATAAAACCGGTTGGCTTTATAAGCAAGGGAAGTGATGAGCGATGCAAGAGTTTTTCACTTATGCCACACTGGAAACTTTAGCCGGAGCAATTACCGCCACAGTGCTGATGGTGGAATTTCTTAAGGAATTTAAAATCTTAAAGCATTTACCCACCCGCTGGCTCGCATTTGCCGTGGCTCAATTGACAGTGTTTATTGCCGCAGTTGCCGGTGATAAATTTGCAGCTAAAAACTTGCCGCTTTACTTCCTTAACGGTTTGTTGGTGGCTGCTTGCGCCATGGGAGGCTGGCAGATAATTTACCGCCGTTTGTCCGGGACAAGTGGGAACGTTATGAAAAATGGCCGAAACGGCAACAATTACAGGGATTAAGGGCATTGTTAAACAAAATCAAGCAATAAAACATTGATGCGGCGGTGGAGCAAATTTAAGCCACTAATAAAGAAACAGTAGCCGCACAGCGTACGTCGGATATACTGGCTAATGAGTGTGAGGATGAGGATGCGATACGTAAATTAATAAATGCTGAGACTGTTGATGAATATTCCAGGTTGATAAAAAATTGATATGGCTGTATCTAAGCCTCCGGGTTCACCGGAGGTTTTAGTTTCGGTGTAATTGCATTATTTAGGCAAACTGCCTGGCTTTTAAGATTAATTGCCATACTCCAACCAGTTGTTTTTTTACACAAGGAATTAATGGCAGTAAGGCGAATAGTAGGTAATAAATGAAGGTTAAGCTATTAAAAAGAAAGGAACGGAGGTAACCATGACCGCTAAAATTGCCATCATCGGCGGGACCGGGGTGTACGACCCCAATATCCTGTCGGACATAAGTGAGGAAAAAATCGATACGCCCTTTGGCGGCGTACGGGTTAAAACCGGCCGGTACAAGGGCAAAAAAGTGGCTTTTATGGCCCGGCACGGCGAGGATCATTCGGTGCCGCCGCATCTGGTGAATTACCGGGCCAATATATACGGATTGCGCATGCTGGGAGTAAAGAATATTTTGGCCACCGCTGCGGTTGGCTCGCTGAACATGGGCATGGGACCGGGGCATTTTGTTTTTATGGACCAATTCCTGGACTTTACTAAGTCCCGCCACCAGACCTTTGTTGAAAATGGCGTGGTGCACCTGGACATGACCGAACCCTACTGCCCGCGTTTGCGCGGTGTGCTGCGCGACGCCGCGGACAAACAGGGACTGCGCCACCACACCGCCGGCACATACGTGTGCGCCGAAGGGCCGCGGTTCGAGACGCCGGCGGAGATTCGCATGTTCCGGCAACTGGGTGGGGACTTGGTGGGGATGACCAGCGTGCCCGAAGTGGTGCTGGCCCGGGAAGCCGAAATCTGCTATGCCACCATCGCCATGGTCACCAACTTCGGCGCCGGCATCTCGCGCACCAGGCTGTACCACCAGGAAGTGGTGGACATAATGGCCGAAAACGCTCAAAATCTCCGGGGCCTGGTGATGGAAACAATTGAGGGGCTGGACCTGGACGCCCCCTGCCAATGCCAGGAGCCGGCACAGGATCCCGGGGCGGTTAAGTAAAAAGCGCTCTTGCCATATATATGGCAAGATATAAATGTCGTAATGCAAAAGGACGTGCCAGCTATGGATACCATGCGTTGGAAACAAGGATGCCTGGAAATATTGGATCAAACCCTGCTGCCCGGGCGGGCCGAGTATATAAATTGCGACCGGCACAAGGCGGTATGCGACGCCATCTGCCGGCTCAGCGTGCGGGGAGCGCCGGCCATCGGGGCCGCGGCGGCATACGGCCTGGCCCTGGGAGCCGCGGAAATCGAGGCCGAAGACCGGGCCGGCTTCATCGTCGCCGTGGAAAAAATCGCCGCCGACCTTGCCGCCACCAGGCCCACGGCCGTTAATCTCAAATGGGGCCTGGACCGTATGTTGGGAATGCTGCGCAAACATTCCGCAGTGGACACCGGACTTTTGAAGGAGGCTCTGCTGGAAGAAGCGCACGCCGTTTACCGGGAAGACCTGGAGAGCAACCGGCGCATGGGCGCGTTCGGCCAGGCGCTGGTGCCCGGGAAGGCGGCCATCCTGACGCACTGCAACGCCGGGGCGCTGGCCACTGCCGGCTTGGGCACCGCCTTGGGAGTAATCAGGGCGGCGCGGGACGCGGGTAAAGATGTCAGCGTTTACGCCGGCGAGACCAGGCCGCTGCTGCAGGGCGCCCGCCTGACCGCCTGGGAGATGCTGCGGGAAAAAATACCGGTGACGCTGATTACCGACAACATGGCCGGGTACTTGATGGCCCGGCGCAAGGTGGATTTGGTTATCGTGGGAGCCGACCGCGTCACCGCCGGCGGTGACGTGGCCAACAAGATCGGCACCTACGGGCTGGCGGTGCTGGCCAGGGAACACGGTATACCTTTTTACGTGGCGGCGCCCATGTCCACCATTGACTTCGACATTACTTCCGGCGATCAAATTCCCATCGAGGAAAGAGACCCGCGGGAAGTGACGCATATTGCGGACGTCAGGGTGGCGCCGGCGGGGGTAAATGTGTGGAACCCGGCCTTTGACGTTACACCCGGCTCAATGGTGACGGCCATAATCACCGACCGGGGAACTGCTTGCCCTCCGTACGCCGAGTCCCTGGCGAATCTGAGGCGCGGCAGCTTTTAAATTTTAAAATATAATATTCGCCGGGCCAATCCCGAGCGGTATACTGCTTGACCAAGTTATGTTGAAAGGAAGTGAAATGTTTGTCCAATTATATCGTCAGGGATATCGACCTGCATGAACAGGGAAGATTAAAAATCGACTGGGTACGGGCGCACATGCCGGTGCTTAACGCCATCCGGGAGGAATTCGAACGGGATAAGCCCTTCCGGGGCATGCGCATTGCTTTGAGCATACACCTGGAGGCCAAGACGGCTTATCTGGCCGAAGTGCTCGGGGCCGGCGGCGCCGATGTTTCCGTCACCGGTTCCAACCCGCTGTCCACCCAGGACGATGTGTCCGCAGCGCTGGCTTACTCCGGAATGAAGGTTTACGCCTGGTACGACGCAACGCCACAGGAATATAACACCCACCTGCGCCGCACTCTGGAAAACCAGCCCCACATAGTTATAGACGACGGCGGAGACCTGGTGCACCTGCTGCATACCGAATTGCGGGAACAAGCCGCGCAGGTGCTGGGCGGCGCCGAGGAAACCACCACCGGGGTAATGCGGCTCCGGTCGCTGGAACGGGCCGGCAAACTGCTTTTCCCAATGGTGGCGGTGAACGACGCCCGGTGCAAATACATGTTCGACAACCGCTACGGCACCGGTGAGTCGTCCTGGTCCGGCATACTGCGCACAACCAACCTGACGGTGGCCGGCAAGAGAGTCGTGGTCATGGGGTACGGCTGGTGCGGCAAAGGTGTGGCCATGCGCGCCGGCGGCCTTGGCGCCAATGTGATTATATGCGAAGTGGACCCCGTAAAAGCCATCGAAGCGCACATGGACGGCTACCGGGTGCTGCATAGCGAAGCGGCCGCCAGGGAAGGCGATATTTTTGTCACCGTGGCCGGCTGCCGCGACCTGCTTGGGGAACGCCATTTCCGGCTGATGAAAGACGGCGCCGTCATGGCCAACGCCGGGCATTTCGACGTGGAAATTAATATCCCGGAACTGGAGCAGGTTGCCGTCTCCCGCCGGACGGTGCGCCAAAATATTGATGAATTCCGCCTCCCCGACGGGCGGCGCCTGTACCTGCTGGCCGGTGGTCGGCTGGTCAATCTGGCGGCGGGAGACGGGCACCCGGCGGAAATAATGGATATGTCTTTCGCGCTGCAGGCCTTGGCGGCGCTGCACATTGTCCGTCACGGCCGGGAAATGGAGAAAAAAGTGTATTATGTGGCGGCGGAAATAGACAAACGGGTGGCTGAATTAAAATTGCAGTCCCTGGGTATTGAAATAGACCGGTTGTCTCCGGAGCAGTGCAGTTACATCAACGATTGGCAGTGTGAATAATACCGGCGGGGGATTAAAATGCTGGTGACGGCGGAAAAAATCAAGGAACAGGTGCTGAAAACCGGCGAAATGTTGATCCGGGGCGGGCTGGTGACCGGCACTTCGGGAAACATTTCGGCCCGGGTGCCGGGGGAACGGCTTTTTGTAATCACCCCCAGCGGCATTCCCTATGACCAAATGAAAATCAACGATCTGGTGCTGGTGGATGACAGCGGAAACACAGTTGACGGTGAACGCCGCCCCACTACGGAATGGAGGATGCACCTGGCCATATACGGCGTCCGCGCCGACGTGGAGGCGGTTGTGCATACCCACAGCGTATTCGCCAGCGCCCTGGCGGTGGCCGGCAAAACCCTGCCCCCCATTTTGGAGGACATGGCGCAACTGGTGGGCGGAGAAGTGCCTTTGGCCGGGTACGCCAGGGCCGGCACCGCCAAACTGGCCGCGGCGGCGGCGGAGACCCTGGGCCGGAGCAACGCCGTGCTGCTGGCCAATCACGGGCTTGCCGGGGTGGGCCGTGACGTGGACGAAGCCTACCAGGTATGTCTGGTGGTGGAAAAGGCGGCCCGAGTGTATGCGTGGGCGTCGCTTTTAGGAAATGTCAAACCAATTGCCCCGGAGGATGTAAAGGTTTTGAGAGACGGTTTTGTTAATGATTACGGCCAGCCCGGGGGAGACAGTTTAAGCTTGTTTGAGTTTGACCGAAGGGGAGGTTGATAAAATGCCGATCTACTGATCAGGTGCATGGCCGTCCTTACCATGGACGGCGCCGGTGATGTTTTGGAAAAAGCCGAAATTGCCGTCAAGGGCAATGAAATATATCACGTGGGAGCGGCCGGCGCCACTCCGCCCGACTTTAAACCCGGGCGGGTGTTGGACTGCCCGGGCCTGGTGGCCATGCCAGGCTTTGTCAACTGCCACACCCACGCCGCCATGACCCTGTTCAGGGGGTACGCCGACGACATGCCCCTGATGAGCTGGCTTAAGGAAAAAATATGGCCCCTGGAAAAGCATCTGACGCCCGAGCATATATACAAGGGTGCGCAGCTCTGCTGCGCCGAGATGGTCCGCGGTGGCACCACCACTTTCGCCGACATGTACTTTGCCATGGATCGGGTGGCGCAGGCCGTGGAAGAATCCGGCCTGCGGGCCGTTCTCTGCAGGGGCATGATCGGGTTGGGGCCGGGCGCCGAGCAGTCCATGCGGGAAAGCAAGGAATTCATCGCCCGGTGGCATGGCGGGGCCGACGGGCGGGTTACCGCCATGTTCGGACCCCACGCTCCATACACTTGCCCTCCCGAATATTTGGAGAGGGTCATTGAAGCGGCTGAGGAGGCGGGTGTGGGGATACACATACATCTGGCCGAAACCCGGGACGAAATTAACGAAATCATGGAAAAGTATGGCCGGTCGCCGGTGGTTCTGATGGAAGAGACCGGTTTATTCAAGCTGCCGGTACTGGCGGCCCACTGTGTTCACCTGGACGACCGGGACATTGAAATATTGGCGGGCCGGCGGGTTGGTATCGCCCATAACCCGCAGAGCAACATGAAGCTGGCCAGCGGCGTGGCCCCGGTGACCAAGCTGCTGGAGGCCGGCGCTCTGGTGGGGCTGGGCACCGACGGCGCCGCCAGCAACAACAACCTGGACATGATGGAAGAAATGCGCGCCGCCGCCCTGCTGCAAAAAGTGCACACACAAAACGCCACGGCGCTGCCTGCCGGAGAAATGCTGCGCATGGCCACGGCCGGCGGGGCGGAGGTACTGGGGCTGGGCGACCGGGTTGGCCGTATCGCCCCGGGTATGCTGGCCGATATTATTCTGATTGACATGCGCAAGCCGCATTTGTACCCGCTGCACGACCTGTACGCCCACATAGCCTACGCGGCTGTTTCTTCCGATGTGCACACAGTGATTGTCGACGGGAAAGTGGTTATGGAGAACCGGCTTGTCATGACCCTGGACGAGGATGCCGTCCTGGCGGGGGCCCAAGCCGGCGCCGAGTCATTAATAAGGGCGAAGGAGGCTGAAAAATGGCAAGGAAAATAGCGATATTACTGGAAGAAATGTACAACGAGTACGAATTTTGGTACCCTTACTATCGTTTTCTGGAAGCCGGATTCCAGGTTGACGTGGTGGGAACCGGCAGAATGGATGTCTATAAAAGCAAAGTGGGCCTGCCGGCCCGGGAAACGGTTTCGGCCTTAAACACGGACGCCGCCCGATACGAAGCCGTAATCATTCCCGGCGGTTTCGCGCCGGATTTCATGCGCCGGGACCCGGCCATGGTCAGCCTGGTGCGGGACGTGTTCAACCGGGGCGGAGTTGTGGCGGCCATTTGTCACGCCGGTTGGATGCTGGCTTCGGCCGGGGTGTTGAAGGGCAAAAAAGCAACCGGCTTCTTTGCCATCAAGGACGACCTGATCAATGCCGGGGCGGAATATCTGGACCAGGAAGTAGTGGTGGACGAAAACCTGATCACCTCCCGCACCCCGGATGATCTGCCGGTGTTTTGCCTGGCCATATTGCAAAAGCTGGGCGCGTAAACAGTGGCGTTATTCATGCCGAAAGAACCTTAAACAAAAGCCCCGGCATATCCATGCCGGGCTTATTTATACTCTTAGGAAAGTATACCCGGCCATATTAATGGCCGGATTCAAGGATAAGAGTATTAAAAAGCGCGCGTAGAAACGAATGAGCGCGCTTTTTTGATACAAAAATATAGGAATGCTCGTAGCTTATGTCACCAGTTTTTACTTGCGCCGCAAGCTCCTTAATGCCGAACCGGCGCTGGCGGCGGCGAAGCTGAAAAATCCCTTGTTGTGCTGCAAAATATTGTCCAGAGCATTCAGCACCCGGTCAATTTCTTCCCGGGTTACTGTCAAAGGCGGTTCCAGCCTGATCACGTTGGGGTTGTTCAGGGTGTAAGCCGTGATGATGCGGTGTCGGTTCAGCAGTTCACCGGCCACCAGGCTGGCCATGTATTCATTGGCCAATTTCGAGGCCATCCCCAGGGTTACTTTGTCCGCCAGATTGCCGGGTTTTTTAAACTCCACTCCGATTAACAGCCCGCGGCCCCGCACTTCCTTGATTAGGGAGTATTTTTTTTGCAGTTCCAGCAGCCCGGACATAAAGTAGTCGCCCATTTCAGCCGCTGCTTCGGGCAATTTCTGTTTGACGATTACTTCAATGGCGGCCACGGCGGCTGCGGCGGCCCTGGTGTTGCCGCTGAAGGTGGAAGTGTGCAGGGTGGCTTTGTCAACGCCTCCATAGGCGGCCTGCCATACCTCGTCGGTGGTGATGAACGCGCCGATAGGCTCGACGCCGCCGCCCAGCGACTTGGCCAGGCACATAATGTCAGGCTCCACATTCTCATGTTGGCAGGCGAACATATCTCCGGTACGTCCGAACCCGGTCTGTATTTCGTCGGCTATAAAGAGCGTGCCGCTTGCCCGGCACAGCGCGGCTGCTTCGGCCAGATAACCCGGCGGCGGCACGCTAACGCCGCCCTCGCCCTGGATAGGTTCAACGATAAACGCCGCCGGGCCGTACTCGTCCAGGGCTTTCTTGAGAGCCGCAGTGTTTCCGTAGGGCACCTCCACGCAGCCGGGCAGCAAAGGTTTAAATGCCTGACGGTATCTTTCCCGCCCGGTCACCGACAAAGCCCCGAAAGTTTTGCCGTGAAACGAGTTTTGACAGTAAACAAAAGCCGTCCTGCCCGTGGCGGCCCGGGCGGTTTTAAGGGCTCCCTCCACCGCTTCGGCGCCGCTGTTGCAGTGAAAAGACCTTTTCAGCCGGCCCGGGGTAACAACAGCCAGGTTATGCAGTAAGGCGGCCAGCATTGAAGGCAGCGAGGCCGGAATCATGTTGGGCATTTCCCGCACCTGTTCAACGGCGTTCAGAACCAGGGGGTGGTTATGCCCCAGGCTCATGGCGCCATACGCGCCCAAAAAGTCGAGGAACTCGTGGCCTTCGCTGTCCCAGACTCTGGTGCCCTCGGCCTTGACGAACAGACGGTCATAGTTCACCAGCCCCATCAGGGTGACCAGGCCGGTATTACCGTAGTTTTTGTGCAGCGCCAAAACTTCATCGCGCTGCAAAGTCATGGCATCTTTCAGGGGAATAATAACCTCAGGGGACATAACGGTAATTTCCTTGTTTAAAGCCAATTTTAATCCCTCCAGTTTGTGCATAGATTTGTGCACAGAGCTAGTATACCAAAAATAGCTCGGTGCAGTCAATTTTTGCCGGGAAAATTTTACGGCCATATTTAAATTTGACGCCCAATGGAAATCGTCAGCCTGTTTTGCTTGACATACTATCTGTGTTTCAGTAAAATCTACCTGTAAAGTATTTATACTTTATATGTGAGGTTGGCTTAATGGATAAAGTCACCACAGTCACTTTAATGTTTGATTTTTACGGGCAACTGCTGACGGAGCGTCAGCAGAAGTTCATCGAGTTGTATTACGGCAACGACTTTTCCCTGGGAGAAATTGCGCAGACTTGCGGTGTCAGCCGTCAGGCCGTGCATGACACCCTGAAAAGAGCCGAGAGCATGCTGCATAATTACGAGCGGAAACTGCAACTGGTCAATAAATTTTTAGCCCAGCGCAACAAGCTGGCCGAAGCCGCCCGGTTGCTGGAGACCTGCCAAGAACCCGCTCCCCGCCAGGTTTCTCGGGCCAGGGCAATTTTACAGGAAGTGCTGGAGATGGACAGGGGGTAAATAGTGTTGTTTTCAGGACTGGCCGAAAGACTCCAGGATACCTTTAAAAAACTCAAGAGCAAGGGCAGACTCACCGAGGAGGACGTGGACATTGCCCTGAAAGAAGTGCGTCGCGCGCTGATTGGCGCCGACGTAAACTTCGTGGTGGTTAAGGATTTTGTTGCCCGTATCCGTGCAAGAGCGGTGGGGTCGGACGTTTTGCAAAGTCTCACCCCCGCCCAGCAGGTGATTAAGATTGTGCGGGACGAATTGGCGGCGCTGATGGGGGGAACAGAAAGCAAAGTCAACCTGGCTCCGTCGCCTCCCACCGTGGTAATGATGGTGGGCCTGCATGGCGCCGGCAAAACCACCACCACAGCCAAGCTGGCCAACCTGATGCGTCGTCAGGGAAGAAGGCCGCTGCTTGTAGCCGCGGATATTTACCGCCCGGCGGCCATCAAGCAGCTTCAGGTGTTGGGCGGGCAATTGAATGTGCCTGTGTTCAGCATGGGAGACAATGTCGCGCCGCCCGGTGTCGCCAAAGCGGCGCTGGAAAACGCGCGGCGGGAAGGCAACGACCTGGTGCTTATCGACACCGCCGGGCGGCTGCATATCGACCAGGAACTGATGGGCGAACTGAGCAGCATGGCGGACGCGGTCAAGCCCGACGAAATATTGCTGGTTGTGGACGCCATGACCGGGCAGGACGCCGTTAATGTGGCCAAAACATTCAATGAGGACCTGTCCCTTACCGGAGTGGTGCTTACCAAACTGGACGGCGACACCCGGGGCGGGGCGGCGCTTTCGGTTAAAGCCGTCACCGGCTGTCCCATCAAGTTCGTCGGCATGGGTGAAAAGTTGGACGCCCTGGAGGTGTTCCATCCCGACCGGATGGCCGACCGTATCCTGGGCATGGGTGATGTGCTCACATTGATTGAAAAGGCCCAGGCCAACTTTGACGCCGAACAGGTGGAAAGGCTCAACAAACGCATTAAAAGCATGGAGTTTACCCTGGACGATTTTCTCGAACATCTGGACCAGGTAAAAAAGATGGGCCCCATTGACCAAATACTGGGCATGATCCCGGGCATGGGGGGCATGAAAAAAATTAAGGACCTGGAAATAGACGAAAAAGAGTTGGTTTACGTGGAGGCCATTATCAGTTCCATGACTGTCTGGGAAAGGAAAAATCCCCAGGGGCTCAATGGCAGCCGGCGCCGGAGGGTGGCCAGGGGCAGCGGCACGTCGGTGCAGGAGGTAAACCGGCTGCTGAAACAATTTGAACAAACCAGGAAAATGATGCGCCAGATCATGGATATGGAAAAAAACGTCAAAAAGGGCAAGGTGAAAAATCCCTTCGGTTTCGGCAAAAATTCTCCTTTTTAATTGTTTTGACAGCCGGGCGGAGGATGACTTTAGACAGCGTAGTAAGTCAAGGAGGTGAACAGCATGGCGGTAAAGATAAGGCTGAAAAGAATGGGAGCCAAAAAAAATCCTTTTTACCGGATAGTGGTTGCCGATTCCCGTTTCCCAAGGGACGGTCGCTTCATTGAAGAGATTGGTTTCTATGATCCGCTCAAGGAGCCGGTGGTAATTAAAATTGACGAAGTCAAGGCTGCCGAGTGGCTGCGCAAGGGCGCACAGCTTACGGACACCACCAAGGCACTTTTCAACAAAGCCGGCATTACCGGGAATACTGCCGGCGGGGGCCAGTAAATTGAGGAGGTAAACCCGATGAAGGATCTGGTGGAAGTATTGGCCAAAGCCCTCGTCGACCATCCTGAGATGGTGACTGTGGATATGATGGAAAAAGAAAAATCATTTATAATCGAGCTGCGGGTGGCCCCGGATGATATGGGCAAGGTCATCGGCAAGCAAGGCCGGATTGCCAGAGCCATTCGCACAGTGGTAAAAGCGGCCGCCACCAAGGAGCGCAAGAGGGTAACCGTGGAAATTATTTAATCCTTTACGGCCCGGGAAATAAATCGTGTTAAAGAATGATGAAGGGGGCGGCAAGCCCTCTTTCATTTTACCGGAAGGGGGAGCGGGATTTGACGCAATATATCGACATCGGCAAGATCGTCAATACCCGGGGACACCGCGGCGAAGTGCGGGTGCTGCCGCTTACCGATTTTCCGGAACGTTTTTTGGGCATGAAAAGTGTTCTGCTGGAAATCGAAGGCCGGGTCGAAGCCCGGGCTGTTGAAAAAACATATAAACATGGCAAGTTTGTTATTATTAAATTTGCCGGCATTGATGACATGGACGCCGCGCAGTCCCTTAAAAACACCTTTTTAAAGATTACCAGGGAGGAATTGACCTCCTTGCCCGAAGACTCCTACTACATTTTTGACATCCTGGGGCTGGAAGTTTACACCACCGGGGACCGTCACCTGGGGCGGGTAAAGGACGTAATACAAACGGGCGCCAACGATGTGTACGTGGTGGAAGGCGCAAGTCCCCGCCCGTTGCTGATTCCGGCTTTGCGGCGGGTTGTTTTGGATATAAATATCAAAGAGGGCAAAATGGTGGTGGAACTGCCCGAGGGGTTGGAGTAAGTCAATGCGCCAGGGGGTTAATTAATGTGATAATCGATATTTTGACCCTGTTTCCGGGAATGTTCGCCGGACCCTTTGACAGCAGCATCATCAAGCGCGCCAGGGACCGGGGGCTGCTTGAGATAGAAACAACCGACATCCGCGCCTTTTCCGGCAATAAACACAACACAGTGGATGACACGCCCTACGGCGGAGGGGCGGGCATGGTCATGCAGGCGCCGCCTATCCTGTGGGCGCTGGATTCGGTACGCCACAAGCGGGGAATGGCTTTGTCCCGGGTGGCATTGATGTGCCCCACCGGGCTGGTCTTTGACCAGCACTGGGCCCGCGATCTGGCCGCCGAAGAGCACCTGGTAATCATATGCGGCCACTACGAGGGTGTTGACGAGCGGGTTCGGGAACTGGCGGTAACCGACGAACTGTCCATCGGCGACTATGTGCTCACCGGCGGCGAACTGCCCGCCATGGTGGTGGTGGACGCGGTGTCCCGCATGCTTCCCGGCGTGTTGGGAGAAAAGGCTTCGGCCCTGGAGGACTCCTTTTACAACGGCCTGCTGGAATACCCGCAGTACACCCGCCCTGCGGAATACCGGGGCCTGGCCGCGCCGGAGGTATTACTTGGCGGACACCACGAAAAAATACGCCTCTGGCGCCGCCGCCAGTCCCTGCTGAAAACCATGGAACGCCGACCCGACTTGTTGCGCCCGGAAACGCTGACCGAGGAAGACCGCGCCATCCTAAACGAATGGCGCTTGGCACTCCAAAAATTTGACAAAAAAATATTTTAAGCACTAATCTTTTTTTAGTGCAATGTGGTTCCATATATGATACCATATTAATGTGGTGGTGGTATTTAATTGACTAAATTTAGCAAGTTATATTTGCAAATTATAAATAGTCCCCAAAACGTAAAGTTTGAAACGTTAGACAAACTTCTTAGACAACATGGTTTTAATCGCAGGCAACCAAAGGGTGGCTCCAGTCACTACATATACTATCACCACGAATTACATGATGTTCTTACTATTCCATATGCCAGGCCTGTTAAGGCAATTTATGTCAAAAAGGCCATTGCAGTGATACAAAAACTAGAAGAAAGAAGTGAGTCGAATTGAAAGACTTGCACTATTACATGAGTTTAAATTATGAAATAAAATTAAGACAACTCACTGAGGAAGAAGGTAGCGGTTGGTTTGCGGAAATTCCTCTTTTGCCGGGATGCATATCTGATGGTGAAACCGTGGAAGAAGCAATAAACAATATCAATGATGCAAAAAAATGTTGGATTGAAACTTGTTTGGAACTGGGTAGGGATATACCGGCACCGGTATCCGGTGAATTCTCCGGTCAGCTTAGACTAAGAATGCCAAGGTCACTACACAAAGCATTATCTGAAAAAGCTAAAGAAGAAAATGTAAGCTTGAATCAACTTATAGTATATCAATTGTCCGGCGCTTGGCACTCTAAAAAATCGACATAAATACATGATTCCATCTTTAAGAATCCCTGGTTAATATTCGTTAAATTGTTGCGCCACGCCCCTCTTTATGGTATAATACCTCTTGTGACTACGGGCGGTCCGCTGTTTCAGACGAGGGAATACGAACGCCTGGCGGGAAGGAGGTACATATATAAATGGATTTGATCCGTGCCGTTGAAGAAGGTCAGTTTAAGGAATCCGTGCCGGAATTCCGCTCCGGCGACACCGTAAAGGTGCACGTCAAGGTGGTGGAGGGAAGCCGGGAGCGGATTCAGGTTTTTGAAGGTGCTGTTATCCGTCGCCGCGGCGGCGGGCTCGGTGAGACATTTACCGTGCGCCGCGTATCATATGGCGTAGGTGTCGAGAGAACATTTCCCCTGCATTCGCCGCGTATCGATAAAATTGAAGTCGTTAAAAGAGGACGTGTGCGCAGGGCCAGGCTTTACTATTTGCGCAAGCTGCGCGGCAAGGCCGCTCGCATCGAATCAAGGCGCTAGATTCCGGGGACTGTGCAAAAACAGTCCCTTTTAATATAGTGGTTGGTAGTCGGAATATGAGAACGATTTAGCCTGAATTCATTTTTTGTTCTAAGACAAATAGATTGATGAGGAGTAAGACTGATGGAACAGGTAAGGCAAGATCAAGCGGAGGGCAAATCGGAAAAGAAAAGCAAATCGGCGGTGCTGGAATTGCTGGAATCCGTGGCCATAGCCGTGCTGCTGGCCGTCTTGATCAGAATGTTCCTGTTTCAGCCCTTTGTCATTCCGTCCGGTTCCATGGAGCCGGCCTTGCAGATTGGCGACCGGATTATGGTAAACAAAATATCTTATCACCTTGGTGAACCCAGTCGTGGAGATGTGATTGTTTTCAAGTTCCCCATGGATCCCAGCCGTGATTTTGTTAAAAGGCTGGTTGCCACCGGCGGGGAAACCGTGGCGGTGCGTGACAGCAAGCTCTTTATCAACGGTGAACAGGTGGACGAAGGGTACCTGCCGCCGGACCTCATGTTCGAGGACTTCGGGCCGATGGAAATCCCGCCGGGATCGTTTTTTATGATGGGTGATAACCGCAACAGCAGTGAGGATAGCCGGTCCTGGGGCATGATGCCCGAAGATAATATTATTGGCAAAGCGGTAATTATCTATTGGCCCCTGGACAGAATCGGACTGTTATAAAGGGGAGCGGGACAGGCAATGGATATACAATGGTATCCCGGCCATATGGCCAGGGCGCGCAAACAAGTGCAACAAAGCATCAAACTGGTGGACGTGGTTATTGAACTGCTGGACGCCAGGATACCTGCAAGCAGCAGGAACCCGGACATTGACAGGATACTGGGAGACAAACCGAGGGTAATAATTCTCAACAAGTCCGATTTGGCCGATCACGACATAACCAAGGCGTGGATCGGCTTTTTTCGGGATCGGGGCAATGTGGCCGCGGCCGTGGACGCGCAGCGGGGATTAGGTGTGACCAAACTGGTTTCCCTGGTTGAAAAGTTGGCCGCGCCTGAAATCGGTAAATATATGGCCCGGGGACGCCGGCCCAGGATGGCCAGGTGTATGGTGGTGGGCGTGCCCAACGTGGGCAAATCTATGCTTATAAACCGGTTGGCCGGCAAAAAGGCCACCCGCATCGCCAACCGTCCCGGGGTGACCCGCGGCGAGCAGTGGATTAAGCTTAGCGGCAGATTGGAACTGCTGGATACCCCGGGCATACTTTGGCCTAAATTCCAGGACCCGGATACCGCTTTCAAGCTTGCGGTTACCGGCGCTATTAAGGAAGATATTTACGATCCTGAAGATGTTTGTGTTAAACTGGTGCGCCGGCTGATGGAAAAATCACCTTCACCTGTGGCGGAGCTCTACAAAAATACGGCCATTGCCGAAGAGCCCTGGGATATTATCAAATCCATCGGCGCCGCCAGAGGCTTTTATCAATCCGGCGGCAGGGTGGACATGAAAAAAACTGCCGTGCAAATAATCAAGGATTTCCGTGATGGCAGATTGGGGAAGCATACCCTGGATTTACCCGGACGGTAGGCCATCATGGTGTTTGCGGATGTATTTGCCGTTATGCGTGTGCATCTACCGGCCTGCGGAAAAAAATATTTTGTACCGAGCAGGGATTTTGTCGTCGGCAGCGAAAATTTACTTAGTGTAGCTTTTGTGTGCTTTTGCTGAGCGTACCTTACCATAACTAATGGCAAAGGTTAACTGACGAAATATAAAAAGCGATTCAGGTAAACTTTTTTAAACGCGTTTTTGCCGGAGCAGCCCAGTGGATATTAAATCTTTTACCGTGGCCGGGATAAAGGAACTGTTGGAACAAGAAAGCTCTCCTTCCCGGGAGCTTTTGGAGGCCATGGCCGCCGACAGCCGGCACGGTGTACAGGTCCTTTACAAACGTTGCCTGGCCGACAGGCAAAGTGAAATTACCCGCGCCAAACGCTTTGCGGAAATGCGCGATTTTGAACAGAGTCTAAAAAAACCCTCTCACCGGCTGGTCGCGGGTATCGATGAAGCGGGGCGGGGGCCGTTGGCCGGGCCGGTGGTGGCAGCGGCTGTAATTTTGTCCGGTGGTTTTATGTTTTCCGGCCTTGACGACTCCAAAAAGCTCTCTCCGGCCAAACGCCAAGAACTGGACGCCCAAATCAAGGATTCCGCCCCGGCTTGGGCCGTGGGCATGGCCACAGTGGAAGAGATTGAAATTCATAACATACATCACGCGTCACTATTGGCTATGACCAGGGCGCTGAACGGGTTGCGCCTGCGGCCCGACCTGGTTTTAATCGACGGGCGATTCAAGTTGCCCGGCCTGGAAACCGAGCAGCGCGCGGTCATCGGCGGAGACGGCTTATGCCCGTCAATAGCCGCTGCGTCGGTGGTGGCCAAGGTGGCCAGGGATCAGTTGATGGACGTACTGCATTTATTGTACCCCGAATACGGTTTCGATCGGCACCGGGGTTACGGCACCCCATTTCATTTAACGGCCATTGAGTTGCACGGCCCCTGCCCGGTACACAGGCGCGGATTTCTGCCGGTTAAAGAAATGATTAAATAATATTTTTTAATTTGTTTTCTGTGCCAGGGTGTTACGAAATTCACAATTGGTTTTTCGTTAGCTCCCGGGCTGGTTATATAGACAACTATTTAAATAAAGTAAAAAATTATGAAAGGGGGGAGGAACGAGGTGTCCGATTGGGCAGGCGTATTTATTTTCTTGACGGTCGCTTTAGTTTTCGGAGCGGGTGGAATTTTGACCTCTTTTTTGATTCACCCAAGGCGGACGACACCGGTCAAGCAGGAGGAATACGAGTGCGGCGTACCCACCATCGGCCCAACCTGGGTGCAGTTCAGGACCAGTTATTTTCTTTACGCCTTGCTGTTCGTTATATTCGATGTGGAAATGATCTACCTTTATCCATGGGCGGTAACATTCAATAAAATGCAGTTTTTTGTGTTTATTGAAATGAT
>JAKSCU010000554.1 GCA_022360435.1 Bacillota bacterium | reverse complement strand
ATAAAAAAGTCCACAAAATCGGCCAAAGGCTCCGGATTATAAGCACATGGCCCGCCTGCACATACAAATGGATGCTCTTCTCCCCTATCAGCTGCTAAAACGGGAACCCTGCCCAAATCCAACATATTTAAAATATTAGTATAACTCATTTCATATTGAAGGGTAAATCCTATAATATCGAAAATATTTAAAGGGTCTTTCGTTTCAAGAGAAAACAGGGGTAAATCATTTTCCCTCATTTTATCCTCCATGTCTGTCCATGGAGAAAAAAAACGTTCACAGTAAGTGTCATCTCTTTTATTTATTAAATGATATAATATTTTCATACCAAAATGGGACATACCTATTTCATACACATCTGGAAAGCAAAAGGCAAACCTGGCGGGAATATTCTTTGGATCTTTTTTTACCATATTCCATTCATTCCCAGCATACCTTGCAGGCTTCTCAACAGACATTAAAATTTTATTACTTAAGCCAACTGCCAAGCTTTTCATCCTTTCAAAATCATCCTTAATAATGGGAAGGCCATCCTCCCATTACTGTATATACACCAGCAATTAATAATTGCCTATTCTCCATTCTTTATATTTTACCACAAAAAGAATATCCCGTTCAACATGCTTTTGGCATATTAAACGGGATACTCCCCCTGTCTCCCCCTATAACCGAACAAACAATCCATTTTGTCTAATAATATTATACTATCCATTTTGTCGCATGTCAAGCGTTTTAAAAAAAACTGAAAAATTGTTCTAAGTATAAGCATAAAGATTTTTATTCCTTATGCTTTATACTGTTATGCCTCATATATAATACACTTTTCATCTCTATTAATACCTATTTTCAAATTCTCTCCAATTTCACAATCAATAATCGTCTTTTGTCCGCTTTTCCCAATAGTTAAAACCCTTTTATCAAAACAATTTTCAATTATGTATTCAGCACTCTTTGAAGTCTCTAAACTTATTGAAATAAGCTTGCCTGACTTCATTTTTGCAGAAACCTTTATACCATTCCATCCTCTGAAATTATTAAAACTTACATCCCCCTTTTTCCATTCCTCAGGTATGGCTGGGAAAACCTTTATTACTCCTTGGTCAGTCTTTAAAAGCATTTCCTGCAATGCATCTGCTGCACACATATTAGCCTCAAGTGTAAATGGTCTATAATGCAAACTGGATACTCCTCTTTTTTACCTTCATCTGCTGTCCACACATCCTGAAGCGGCATAGGTGGAGCACCCTTTCTAGAACATGATCCAAAAAGATAGTTTGTTAGATACCACTGTTTTTCAAACATTTTGTCCGGAAGGCTTATAGAGCTTTTGTCCCAAAAGTTTTTCCACCATTCACAATGGGTTGCCATCATTTTTTCATACCCTTTGCTCATTGCTTCCTTTATTATTTTCTTACTCTGTTTTACCCAATCTTCCTCTTCATTACCGCACCCTATATAAAATAGTATATCT
>JAKSCU010000538.1 GCA_022360435.1 Bacillota bacterium | reverse complement strand
GCTCGATGGCCTCGATCGCGGTGCCGCGGCTGAGCAGATGCGCTCCATCGCCAGGCTCGTCCGCGTGAACCCCGAATCGCTGGGTGATCAGCTCGATATGGAGACGGTGAACACCATCGTCGATACCGTGCAAACCAAATACGTCGACTTCGACCCCGTGCGGCAAGCTTGGACGATCATGTTCCTGCCCAATCGCGTCAGCGCGCCTGAATCTGCGGCAAGGTTCAACGATGTGTTCGAGTTGGCCCTGCGCAGCGACGACCCGATGGTGCGGCTGGCATATCTGATCACCCATGTCGTTGAGCCGACGGATGCGGCGATCACCGATGCGATCCGCCATGAGAACGAGGTGATCAGTGCGTTCGGCCGGGCCTGGCGCACCGCGCTGCAGCAGCGCAAGGAGGCGATGGAGCAGGCGGAGCGTGATGCGGCGGCCGAAGGCGACGCGGCACAGTCGGGAACTGCTCCCGCCAGGCCCGGTGTCAGCCCCTGAGCCCGTCTCACATGTTCATGTCCATGCGGGGAGCCACTGCTTGGACCCACCTTGGCGATACCCCGCCAGATGACGCGGGGGGGGTATTGTTGCAGATCACGAGGCGATTCCTTAAACTAAGTTGAAACCTAGTCTCAATTAGAGTCGTGCCCGTGAACAATGCCACACCGTTATCGCAGTTACCGCCCACGCCCGTCACTGAGGCTCGCCCGCTCGACAAGCTGCAGTCGATGCAGGCCGCGATCGTTGTTGAAGTCGACGCGGCGGATGAAGATGCCCAACGCCTGAAAGCCATGGGCATCTGCGCCGGCCGGCGCGTACAACTTGTCCGTGTCGGTGACCCGCTTATCGTTCGCGTGCTCGGCTCGCGCGTCGGTTTGTCAGCGCGGCTGGCGCGATGCGTCAGCGTTGAACCTTGCGAAGTGTGTGGTCCACGAATCGTCTTACAGCAGCCGGATCCACCCGTATCATGACCCAGATCGAATTGCCCGTTCAACAGCCCGCGTCGCCGCGGTCGACCGCTTCGGCGACCACTCGCGTTGCGCTGCTGGGCAACCCCAACGCAGGCAAGACTTCACTCTTCAACAGCCTGACGGGCTTGCGCGCCAAGACCGCCAACATTCCCGGCACGACCATCGAGCACCGCATCGGCAAGCTGCGTTTGCACGATGATCGCGAGGCGCAGCTCGTCGACCTGCCGGGCCTCTACAGCCTCGAAGCCGTGACTTACGAAGAGCGCGTCGCGCGCGACTATGTGCTGGGCCTGCGCGAAGGTGCGCAGCGGCCCGACCTCATCGTGGTCGTGATTGACGCGACAAATCTGGAGCGCAACCTTTTTCTCGCCGGGCAGGTGATTGAGCTTGGGCGGCCGACTGTTGTCGCGCTGAACATGTACGACTTAGCGGAGCGGCAAGGCATCGAAATCGACCTCGAAAAAATGCAGCAGCAAGTCGGATGCCCCGTGGTGCCCGTTTCGGCACGCACGGGCATGGGTCTGGCCAGGCTGCAGGAGACCATCGCCGACGCTGTCGATGCCCACACCCCGCCGACCGTGCAGAATACTTTGCAACCCTGTGACGCCTGCCGCGGCTGCCACTACGCCGCGCGATACAACTGGGCCGAGCACGTCGTCGACGAAGTTGCCAAGCGGCCCGTCGAATCGCACGGTCAGACGACCGAAGCGATCGACCGTATTCTCACCCATCGCGTCATTGGCCTGTTCGCCTTCGCCGGCGTCATGCTTGGCACGTTCATGCTCATCTTCTGGCTTGCACAGTACCCGATGGGTATGGTCGAATCGCTCTTCAGCTTCGCACAAGGCACCGTTGGCGAATGGCTGCCTGAAGGCGATTTACAAAGCTTCATCGTCGACGGCGTTAT
>JAKSCU010000508.1 GCA_022360435.1 Bacillota bacterium | reverse complement strand
TGTGTGTGGAAAATGTGAAGAGGCTTGCGTATTCGACCTGCCCATTCTAAAGATGATGGCTACTGCGGCAACCCAGGACACGTACAAAATCAGGTCGGGTCGAGGCCCGGTTATGGATGTGGAAATTAGAAAAGTAGGCGCCCCCATCGTGTTGGGCGAGATTCCGGGCATTGTGCTCTTTGCCGGTTGCTCCAATTATCCGCAGGAGATTACCGAGGTGGCCTTCATGGCGGAGGAACTGGCTAAACGTAAGTTTATCGTTTGCCTTACCGGCTGTTCGGCAATGGCCGCCGCCATGCACAAAGACGCCGAAGGAAAGACAGTTTACGAGAAATTCCCTCCCTCATTTGATGCGGGTGGCGTGCTTAACATTGGTTCATGCGTATCCAACAGTCACGTGGTGGGCGCCGCCATTAAAGTGGCCAATATCTTTGCCAAATTGCCCATTCGGGCCAACTATGAACTGATTGCCGACTATATCCTCAACCGGGTGGGCGCCTGTGCGGTTGTTTGGGGTCCCTATTCACAAAAAGCCATTGCTATTGGAACAGGGGCCAACCGGTGGGGAGTTCCTTTGGTGCTTGGGCCTCACGGCGCCAAATATAAGAGACTGTTTATGAGCAACAAAGAACTATCCGACTGGACGGTAGTAGACGGCCGGACCGAAGAAAGCGTAAACGTTCAGGAGCCTACGCCGGAACATATGGCGATGGTGGTGGAAAGCAGGGAAAGAGCCGTAATTACCATTATTAAACAATGCTTCAGGCGGAATGACACTCCCAAGGGTCGGGCTCTTAAACTACACCACTATATTTCCGCTTATAAGGAATACATGGGTTCTCTTCCCGACGATCTGCATAGTTTTGTGCGCAGCCAAAGAGAGATCCCCCTCGTTTATAAGAAAGAGGTTATGGCCTATCTTAAAGAAGTGGGCTGGGAGCCCAAACCGGCTTTATCCCTGCCTACCGTCATAGGTACTTATGACACCAAGGTGCCTATTTCTGACACAGTTAAGTAAGGAAGTTACCGATAAACAACCGTGAGGGAGGTTCTTGCCAATGATTAAAGAAACTATGACTGTGCCGTATTATAGAGTAAATACATTAACAGGTCCCAAAAGTGCGAGCGTTATTGAAGACCCGGTGGAACTGGCCGAGATTATCGACCGGTCGAGGAACCCGCTTTATATTTTTGGACCGGTGGCGCTTGCTGTGGAGTTGGAAGAGGGATTGTTGCTTAAATATGCAATCGACATAGCCGAAAAGCTTAATATTCCTACCTGCGCGACGGCGCATGTAAAGAAAAAGATGTTGGAGCTTGGTAAAACCCCGGATTCTGTTTACGATATAATAGAAATAATTAACTTCCTGAAAATGAAAGATTGGGAAGGGGTAAATGGCTGGGGGCAGCACGATCTGGTGCTGATTACAGGGATCAGGGCTGATCTGGCGGCGGCCGGTCTGTCCACCTTGAAGCATTTTGCGCCGCATTTAAAGACTCTTACTATCTGTACCGCCGGCCATCCACATGCCGATTATACTATGCCGGTATTCAAGAAGCTGGATAAATTCCAGAAATATCTGGAGAATGTAAGAGAGGCCCTGTCTTAGGAGCGACATAAGATTATTTTAGGGGGTGGAGGTTCAATGAAATTGGCTGTTTCCGGGAAAGGCGGGGTAGGCAAGACGACTATTGCTGCCGGATTGGTGCAGTCTTTTGCCAACACCCATAAACTGGTTTACGCAATTGACGGGGATCCGGACGCCTGTTTGGCTGCGGCGCTAGGCATCCCGGAGGATACCGCGAATCGGTTAAAACCCATAGCGGAAATGAAAGAGCTGATTAATTCCAGGGGTGGCAGCGGTTCCTTTTATTTACTAAACCCCAAGGTGGACGATGTACCGGAGCAATATGCGTATCGTCTCGGAAACATCCGGTTTTTGCGCATGGGCGAAGTTAAAAAGGGAGGCGCCGATTGTTACTGCCGGGAGAACACCTTTCTTCAGGCATTGATCGCCTCCCTCCTTCTGGATCGGGGCGAAGTGGTTATCATGGACATGGGGGCCGGTATTGAGCACCTCAGCCGAGGCACCGCCAGAGGCGTGGATTTGATGCTGGTGGTGGTGGAACCGAATCGGAACAGCATAAATACCGCCCGCAATGTTATCAAAATGGCTGCCGACCTGGGGATTAAAAAAACCAGGGTGGTTGGCAATAAAATTCGCTTTGATAGGGAGAGGGAATTTATAACAGGCAGTTTTCAGCCCGGCGAGCTGTTGGAGTTGATAAAATTCAATGAAGATGTTTGGGGAAGCGCCTTGGGGCCGGCTGATGCCGCAAAAGCTGGAAAAAACTTCGCATCTGAAATAGAAACTCTAAGGGAGAAAATTCTACTTGAATTAGATGAAAACTGATCGTTGGATTTGAATTATGTCAGTTGAAGAGCCAACTAAGAATCAAGGGAGGGATCTCTTGCTTATGTCAGAGATTCAAGTTGAAGCGGGCATTAAAGAAGTATTCTCCAAATACAAGGGTGAAACCAAGGAATTAATACCAATTCTTCAGGCTACTCAGGAGACTTTCGGTTATCTGCCCGAGGAAGCCATGAAGGGTATTGCTCAGTTTATAGGCGTTCCCGAAAGCCATGTTTATGGCGTGGCTACATTTTATGAACAGTTTTACTTTACTCGTCGCGGGAAACACGAAATTAAAGTTTGCTATGGTACCGCCTGCCACGTTAAAGGCGCCACCAGAGTGGTTGAGACTTTTGAGCGGGAACTGGGGATATGTCACGGGGAAACTACCGAGGACTATGAATACAGCCTGGAACGCGTAGCCTGTGTCGGCGCGTGCGCTCTGGCCCCGGTGGTGGTTGTTGGCAAAAAAGTATATGGTAATGTGGCGCCAGGCAAAGTAAAAGGCATATTGGAAAAAGAATAATCGTGTATTTTGGCCCGGTGGCAAAAGGAGGTTATATGATGCAGGTAAGCTCCCCAGACCGTTTGGCTCAGATTAGGGAGATATGTGAAAAAGCTTTTGCTAAACAAAAGTCCCGGTTTTTAGTTTGTGCCGGCACCGGTTGTGTTCTCTGCGGCGCTATGGAAGTTTACGAGGAATTCCAGCGTTTGCTTAAAGAAAGAGGATATCCTGTCAATGTGGAGTTGATGTTTGAAGGTCAGGAAACAGAGGCTGGCGTCGGGATTAGCGGCTGTCATGGTTTTTGTCAGAAAGGACCGTTGGTGCGGTTCGAGCCCAAAGGCGTATTTTATGCCCATGTGCAGGTTAACGATGTGGCGGAAATTGTCGCAGCATCATTGGACCAAGATACGGTTGTGGAACGGTTGCTGTATGAAAACCCGGATGGCAGCCGCTGCCTGACTGAAGAGGAAGTTCCCTTTTACGCCAACCAGCAAAGGGTGGTATTGGCCAACTGCGGACATACAAATCCGGAAGACATTCGGGAGTATATCCTTGTTGGCGGGTATCAGGCGCTGGCGGACGTGCTTTCAAAATATACACAGGAACAGGTAATCGAAATGGTGACCGCTTCCGGTCTTCGCGGCAGGGGCGGCGCGGGTTTCCCGGCCGGGAGAAAGTGGGAATCAGCGCTTAAAGCCAGCGGTGAACCTAAATATGTGGTGTGCAACGGTGACGAGGGCGATCCGGGCGCATTTATGGATAGGTCGGTTCTGGAGGGAGATCCCCACTCCGTTTTGGAAGGGATGACCATTGCCGCTTATGCCACAGGCGCCAGATATGGTTATATATATGTGCGCGCCGAATACCCGTTGGCGGTTGACCGCCTAAAAATAGCCATAGCGCAAGCCAAGGAGTATAAACTGCTGGGCGAGGACATCATGGGCACCGGATTTAATTTTGACATTGAGATTTTCCAGGGCGCCGGAGCATTTGTTTGCGGTGAGTCCACAGCTTTGGTGCGCTCCATCGAGGGGTACAGGGGTATGCCCAAGGTGCTGCCCAGGCCCCGTACCACCGAAGTGGGTATTGCCGACAAACCCACTCTTTTGAATAACGTAAAAACCTTTGGCTATATACCGCAAATTCTTACCAGGGGCCCGGAGTGGTTTGCTTCCATGGGCACCAATAACAATGCGGGCACAGCGGTTTTTGCGTTGACCGGCGGGATAGTAAACAGCGGCTTGATTGAAGTCCCCATGGGGATAACCTTGCGGGATATCATATTTAAAATTGGCGGCGGCATTTCTTCCGGACTGGAGTTCAAGGCCGTGCAGACCGGAGGGCCTTCCGGAGGCTGCCTGCCCTATGATCTGCTGGATATGCAGGTGGATTTTGATTCCTTGGTCAGCGTGGGCGCCATGATGGGCTCCGGCGGTATGGTGGTTATGGATCAGGGGACTTGCATGGTGGATGTGGCCAGGTACTTCCTGGAGTTTACGGTTAATGAGTCATGCGGGCAGTGTGCGCCTTGTCGTGTGGGCACACACCAAATGCTGAAAATACTCGAAGACATCACACAGGGTCGTGGTAAACCGTCGGACCTGGACCTGCTGGAGGAACTTGGAAAGGCTATCGTAAAAGGTTCAATTTGCGGTCTGGGGCAAACGGCGCCCAATCCGGTGTTAAGCTCTCTGCGCTATTTCCGCTCTGAATATGAGGCACATATACATGCACAAACTTGCCCGTCTCTCTACTGTAAAGATTTCATCGTCTACTGGATCGATTCCGACAAGTGTCCCGACCCCTGTCATCTTTGCCAGGAAGCCTGTCCGACCGATGCTATTTCGGCAAGATGGGCTAAAACCCCGGAAATACAACAGGATAAATGTATCAAGTGCGGGATTTGCATAGACGTGTGTCCGGATAAATATTGCGCAATAAATAAATTTACCGGACAGGAAATGCTGAATGTCCTGGAGAAGGGCAGGCCGGGTAGTAAACGCTAATCTGTGCCAAGGAAGGAGGAGTGGAAATGGTTAATCTTACCATAGATGGTGTGCCTATTAGCTCAGCTGAAAAAGGAAAAACGATTCTAGAAGTTGCCCTGGAAAATGGCGTTTATATTCCTTATCTATGCCATCACCCCGAATTAAAACCGGCCGGTTTTTGCCGGGTGTGTATGGTAGATGTCAAAGGAAAGCTGGTTGCTTCCTGCAGAACTCCCATTGCCGAGGGTATGGAGGTCATAACCAAGAGTCCCGAACTGGACAGGTATCGCCGGGCAATCGTAGGGGCTATCATTGCCGAGCATGATGCAGATTGTCTTTCCTGTGAAAAAAATCTTAGCTGTAAGCTGCAGGAAGTGGCGCAGTCCGTAGGGATTGAAGGGTCGCAACGCAAGGAAATGCGGGATGTCGAAATGGATAAGCCCGTTGATGATTCCCATCCCTGGATAGTTAGAAACTATAACCGCTGTATTATGTGTGGTATCTGTGTAAGGACATGCGACGAGATTCAACAAATAAACGCCATTGATTATGCTTTCCGGGGCCGCGAAACCAAAATCAGCACCCTTGGCGACAAACCACTGACGGAATCAAACTGTGTGTCATGTGGTGAATGTGTGGCCCGGTGCCCGGTGGGCGCTTTGGTGCCCAAGAAGTTACAGGCGGATCAGGATGTTGATCCCGCCGTTATGGAGAAGATCCAGGCCGCTACTGTAACAATAACCCCGTCTGCCCAGGCCGGGGCGGAAGTAGGTGCTGCTGCAGGCACGGTTACAGAGGAAGTAAAGCTTATTATAGACGATATGGTTGTGAGTGTCGCTAAAGGCTCCACCGTTTTGCAGGCCGCGCAAAAAGCAGGGATTTATATCCCCTATTTATGCTATCATCCCGAGTTGAAAGGTTCCGGCGGTTGCAAGGTTTGCACGGTGGATGTTGGCGGCAAGCTCCTGCCCTCGTGCGCAGCGCCGGCCAGGGAAGGAACGGTAGTGGTTACCAATTCGCCGCAGGTGCAGGAAGCACAGGCGGCCGCGGTGAAAAAGATGTTGGCCGGCCATAGGGGCGAGTGTTTGAATTGCGCTAAAAACGGTCGTTGTAAACTGCAGGAAATAGCCAACTTTACGGGTGTATATCTTGAAATGGTGACACCCGAACCTCTTATGGAAGTGGACGAAAGCAATTCCTATTTCCTTATCGATCGCTCCCGTTGTGTCACCTGCGGCGTATGCATCCGGGCGTGCAAGCAGATTAAGGGTGCAGACGCCCTGGAGTTCAAGCGCGTAGACAATATAAAGAAGGTGCTGCATAAAGAGGGCATCGACCTGGCAGAGCTTGGTTGTGAATCATGTGGCGCTTGTGTGGCCCGGTGCCCGGTGGGTGCGCTGCTACCCAAGGGCAAGGAGACGCCGTTTATGCGGGTTCCTCCGTGTAAATGTGTTTGTTAATTTAATTAATAACTAACCACTTTCTAGGTTTGATATGCCATCTGATTGCATAGGTTCCCGTTTTAAAAGTGGTAAAGGCTTTTGGGGTAAAGCGTCGGTGCCGGAATTTCCTCCGGAAAGGGCGGTTCACCGACGCCCGAAAAGCAATAAGATATATTAAGTATACCGGAGGCCGACAATCTGGAGACAGGTGTAAAAGACCTCTTTCCAAAGGCTGCTATTTAAAAACCTCGCGGATGTGGCTTATGTTCTATTGCCTTGAGCCGAATTTAATCGAACTTAAAAAGGGGGTGTAATCAAAACTTGAGGATTCTCCTGGTGATTCAGGGTGACTACGGTATGCGGTACGTTGAGGCGTTAAAAAACTACGGGCCGTCCGATTGGGAGGTTGACTACTATGCGTTCCCGGCCAAGCTTTCAATCGGGATTGATGACTCATGGGACGACTTTTTACCATCTGATTTGCCGCAATGTGATTTGATGCTGATGCTTCAGGAAGACCCGGTAGTGGTGGAGATGGCGCCGGACCTGGCTAAAATGACCGGGGCCGGGGCGATAATAGCTCCCATTGATAATAAGGCTTATCTTCCATCGGGATTGGCCAGGCAGGTAAGTAAAAGACTGGCTGCTAAAGGAGTGGAAATGATCTATCCGCTGCTCTTTTGCTCAATTACGGAAAATGATAGCGACAATCCGTATATAAAACAATTTGCCAGTTTATTCGGTCGACCGGTGGTGGAGATAACCAAGGATAATGACAAGGTGGGAGAAGTAAAAGTGCTCCGGGATGCTCCTTGCGGAAATACCAGGTATGTGGCGCAGCATTTGGTAGGCGTCCCAATCAAGGACGCGGTGGAACAATCCGGCCTTATGCATCATGCCCATCCTTGTACAACCACTATGACCAAGGATCCTGAAATTGGTGACACATTAATGCATCACGCGGGACTTTTGACCAAACAGGCGGTGGAACAAGCCATAAAAACTAAATAACAGGTTTTTATTAGGCAAAAAAAGCTTTAATGAATCAGCCAATTGTAAAAAGTATGAATTTAAATAAAATAAAATAAGTAGGAGGTGTCAAACCTGGCCTCCCGGCAATGTACGGGAAAATTCTCAGAAAGCTTGTATTATTGCCCTCCCGCTTGGTCAGCGGGTTAGAAATCCGAATATGTTTGTCATATTAAGATTTCGGAGGTCAGATCATATGTTCTCAGTTGACGTAGGTCCTCAGTATGAAGGCGAAAATATTAGAAAAGCTGATTTTCATGTAGAGTTTGGCGGCCCCAAGTGCGAATATAAGGCCGAGTTGGTTACGGTTTTACCCATGGACGAAGTTGAACACGAAAAAGTAACAATTATTGGCCCGGATATCAAGGACATGGAGGAAGGCTCGTCCAATTCCATTTTCATTAAAATTGATATGGCCGGTGAAGAGCTGGAAAAAGATATGGAACCGGTTTTTGAGCGCCGCCATCACGTGTATACCAACTATTTGGAAGGTTTCTGGCACATGGCCCAAAGGGATGCCATTTGGATGAGGATTCATAAGGATGCATTTGCAAACGGCTTGAATTCCTTTGAGGAAATAGGCCAAATACTGATTATGCTCTATACCAACGAACTGCCGCTCATTGAAAAAATGCAAATCACTTACATCACCGATCCGGAGCTTGTTAAAGAACACGTGCTCAAGGCAAGGCCCATCTATCAGGAAAGGGACGATCGGCTTAAAGGGATGAAAGAGGAAGACGTGGAGGATTTCTATGGCTGCATCCTTTGCCAGAGCTTTGCGCCAACCCACGTGTGCGTGATAACACCGGAAAGAATGTCCTTGTGCGGCGCTATCAGCTGGCTGGACGGTCGGGCTGCTTATAAGATCGACCCGGAAGGCGGCATATTTGTTGTTGAAAAAGGGGAGTTGCTTGATTCGGAAATGCACGTTTACAGCGGTGTTAATGAAATGGTGGCGCAAAGATCACTGGGCAGAAATTCGATTTTCCACTTGCATACCGCCTTGGAAAATCCCCATACCTCCTGCGGATGCTTCCAGGCCATTTGTTTCTATATACCCGAGGTGGATGGCTTTGGCATCGTGCACCGTGACTTTGTCGGCGGCACCGTAACGGGGGATCCGTTCTCCAGCATGGCCGGGAATGCCAGCGGCGGCGTGCAGACCGAAGGGTTCCTGGGAATGGCGGTTTCCTATATGAGGTCGCCAAAGTTTATTATCTCCGACGGTGGCTGGAACAGGGTGGTATGGCTACCCAAGGCTGTCAAAGAAGAAGTGAAAGACGCCATACCCGAGGATATGTACGGTAAAATCGCAACCGAAGATGATGTTAAGGATGTCGATGAGCTGGTCGAATTTCTCCAAAAAGTAGAACACCCGCAAATGGTTGTTTAATGGGGAGGAGTTAGTTAATGCCCGTTAAAGCTTCAGATATTCAAAAAAAATTACCCAAAGGCGGTAAATTACACTGCAAAAAATGCGGTTTTCCCACCTGTCTGGCATTTGCCATGAAGCTGGTGGCCGGCGGTACCCACCCTGATAAGTGCCCGGAGCTTGAACCCGATGTCAAGGAATGGATCATCGACGCCATTACGCCGCCCATTAGGCGGGTCACCGTTGGCACAGGTGAAAATGCTCTGGTAATGGGTGAGGAAGAAGTTATGTTTCGTCACGAAAAGACATTTTTGCACGCCCCCGGTTTGGCGGTACTGGTATCAGACAAGGATGACGAACAGGCGGCGGAAGCTAAACTGAACAAGCTTAAGGAATTGCAGTTTGAGTGGGTTGCCATCAACCTGAAGGCGGATATGGTCGCCGTCAAATTCGAAGGCATTGACAAAGACAGGTACCTGTCTTTGGTGTCCAGAGCTGCCCGGGAAGAGCTGCCCATGGTGTTGATGAGCGAAGATCTCGACGTGCTGTTTGCAGCTTGTGATCTGGTTGCCGACAAGAAGCCCTTGTTGTATCCCATTACCAAGGAAAACATTGAAGCCGCCCTGCCGGTGATTAAGGAAAAGAATGTTCCTGTGGGAGTAAGGGGGCGGAACCTGGAAGAAATCACTGTATTGACTGCCCGGCTGAAGGCGGCCGGTGTTACGGATTTGGTTATTGACCCGTCACCGGAGAACCTTCAGGATGCGGTCAGGGATTACACCCTAATCAGGCGTTCTGCGCTCATCCACAACTATAGGCCGCTGGGATACCCAATCATATCCTTGCTGGCTCTCCAAGCGGAAGATGCCATGGAAGAAGTGCTGATGGCGTCTACTTTGGTGACCAAGTATGCCTCAATTATAGTGCTAAGCGATTTGCATAAGGATACATTGTTCACATTGCTGGTGCACAGGCTTAATATCTACACCGACCCGCGCGTTCCGCTGGCAGTGGAGGAAAAGATTTATGAGTTTGGCACCCAATCAAATGATACTCCCATATTTGTAACCACAAATTTCGCCCTGACCTACTTTGCGGTGGCCAGCGCCGTGGAGGCGACTAAAAGATCGGCGCTTGTGATCCCCATAGCTTCAGACGGGCTTTGCGTGCTGGCGGCCTGGTCGACCGGTAAATTCCTGGGGGATACCATAGGTGCATACATCAAGAAGAGCGGCCTGGATGATAAGCTGAGTAAGAAAAGGTTGATCATCCCGGGTATGACTGCCAGGCTACTTGGTGAAATAGAAGATGAACTCCCGGAATGGAAAGTTATTGTAGGCCCAACGTATGCGGAAGATATTCCTGCGTTTATGGCCAAAATGCAAAGTAAATGGGAAGAAGAGGAGACGAAGTAAATTTTGTTGGTGTCAGGCATTCACCAATCTGTTAAGACACGGTACGTGAGCAGGGTGGATGCCTGGCCTCAAAAACAGCTAAAATGCGGACTTACCGTTAGGTCGTGTTTTAATTAACGTTACATTAAACTCTTAAGGAGGGTTGGCAACTTGATTTTAATTGGAGAAGAAATTCAAATTCTATCCAAAGTAGTGTCACAAGCTATTAAAGAGCGCGACCCCGCTCCGTTACAAGATATAGCAAAAAGATTGACCGAAGCGGGAGCAGACTACATTGATTTGAACATTGGTCCTGCCAAGAAAGAACCGGACGTAATGCCTTGGCTGGTGGAGGTAGTGCAAGAAGTAACCGATTTGCCTTTGGCGCTTGACACCTTGAACCCAGTTGCCATGGAGAAGGGGCTTGCCGTTTGCAAAAAAAGGCCCTTATTGAATTCGGCCTCGGGCCGGACAGACAGCAAAAACAATATGATGCCGCTGGCCGTGAAGTACAACTGTGATGTTATCTTGTCCGTTTTGACGGACCAGGGTATCCCTTCCGACGCTGGCTCAAGCGCTGAAGCCATTATGGAAACCATTGACTACGCCAATTCAATAGGCATTGCCAATGAGAGTATCTGGGTGGACCCGATTATGATGCCCATAGGCGTCGACCAGCCCAGGGTAGTGGCTATGATTGAATTCTTCGAGATGCTGGAGGACATCGCTCCGGGCGTGAAATCCACACTGGGGCTGTCCAATATGTCCAGCGGAGCCCCGCACCATTTGCGAGGCATTTTGAACCGTGTGATGATGGTGGTGCTTGAGAAGTTTGGCATGTATTCGGCCATTGTCGAAACATTTGACGGCGAATTGGTCGCTCTGGCCAGGGGGCAAAAGCCTGCAGACGTTGAATTGATTCATCGGGCCATCGATGAAGAAATTAATCCGGCAGATTTACCGCCCCACGAAGCTGCTATTGTAAAGACAGTTAATGTGGTGACCGGAAAAAATCTATACTCTCATTCATGGCTGGAGATATAGGTTAAGGGAGGAACAAAACATGCAGATTAGCGATTTTTATGATAAGTATAGGGGAAATGTTTTAGAATTAACTGTGGGCAAAGAAGGTAAGTCGGTTATTATTGGCGGGGAAGGTGTTTTACCCTTTCATGCTTTTGAGGGGAGCATGGCGCGCATGCCGCTTATAGCTCTGGAGGTATGGGATGCCCCCCCTCCCGCAGACTGGGCGGAAAATCTGCGCTCACATTTTGGTGATGTGGTTGATTCGCCGGTGCTATGGGCCAAAAAGTGTGTGGAAAGCTACGGAGCCGACATGATTTGCCTGTACCTGGCCTCGGCGGCTGAAGGCGGGGAAATTGACGCTGCGGCGGTGGCGGGCAGAGTTAAGGAAGTAGTTGACGCGGTTCCGGTTCCCATGATAGTACACGGAATTGGCGATAAGGAAATAGATACCCTGTTGTTGAAGGAAATAGCACGGACTTGTGCCGGCGAAGGGCTTTTGTTGGGCCCGCTGGTAAAAGATAATTTCCAGGAAATAGCCGAAGCGGCCATAGAGTATGGGCATTCGATAATAGCCCAATCTCCGCTGGATATTAACCTGGCCAAAGAGCTGAACATCAAGCTGACCAAGTTCGTACCCAGGGACAAAATTGTTATGGACCCCTTGACATCATCGTTGGGCTATGGTTTGGATTACAGTTTCTCGATGATGGAGCGGCTTAAACATGTGGCAGTGGGTTTTGGTGATAATATGATGCAAATGCCCATGCTTGCCAATCCCGGAAGAGAATGCTGGAGAACCAAGGAAGCCAAGGAAAATGCCCAGCAGGGTATATTGTGGGAAGCTGTTACAACCAAGACCATGATGTTGGGAGGCGCCAATCTGGCCATTATGGCCTCGCCGGATAGTATGAAACTGGTCAAGAAAATGTTGGCTCAGTATACTACGTCATAATTGTGTAGCTGCACATATTTGACATTTGGGCATTGTTTTATCCGCACAATCAATTTGTTGAGAAAAATAGGCAATGGTTTGGCTATTGTTTGCAAAAGCCAGCCATTGCCGCCTGATTTATCCAAAAAACACAGTAGCCGGCTTTCCCCCGTCCGGGTATGAGAAAGTGACCGCCGGCATCAGTATTATAAACCGCAAGCATTGGGTTTTCGCAAATTATTACCGGCTCCAACGGGCTTTTTTTAATGGGCGACTTCGCCACTTTGTTTTCCCGCACGATATTCAAACTTTTTGGCATTTGCCGTCCGACCTGGAACGAAGGGAGAAATAAAATGTCCGGGAAAATTAATTTTGATGCTTTAAAAGACGTGATTATTCCGGGCCAGGAACCCGAGGGCCTTTTTAGAGAAGCATATTCAGGCGCCGTCGCCGCCATCGACTACGCGGAAACTCTTTTAGGCCGGGTAATTGGTGAGTATGGCGCAGACCAACGGGTTGGTTATCCCGACACCGACTATTATCTGCCGGTAATCTATGGTTTAAGCGGTAAAAGCGTTCAAACATTGGGAGATTGCCAATCTGTTATTGATGAATTGCGATCCGGGCTGAAGGAAAATTATCAGAGCTTGGCCGATTTTTTTTTCGCAGGAGAAGCCGCTTGGTATGCGGCTGAAATAATAGAAGCGGTTCAGTGTTTGCCAAAGGTGTCCGAGACACCCTCTTCGCCCGTATGCGATAAGAGGTTTTTGGATGATTCGGAGATACGCCGGCATAGCGTTAAAATCTTGGACCGGACGATACCGGGCATAGTCTTGATCATGGGAAATGCCGAGGCCGGCAAGGAGCTGTTTGCCGCCGTCAATAAGCTGGTGAAGCTGGGATTTATGCTCTTTGTGAGTGATGAGATATATGGACGGTTGATTGCTGAAGGCTTTAAACCGGACGGGGAAGCAGTTGTTTACCCATTAGGCGAATTAACCGGGGCCGTTCATTTTGGCGGTTATGTCCTGCGCGCGGCGATGATGCTTGGCGGTGTCGCCGCCGGACAAGGGGACAGCCTGCGTCATTATCAGCGACGGCAGATGCGCGCATTTGTCATTTCCCTTGGCGAGTTCCAACCGATTAAGACGGCTTTTTGCCTGGGAGCCGTGAGTATAGGCATCCCGGTTATAACCGACCGGCCGCTTGCCGATGACTGGCGGATAAATGACTGGTTTTTATCCGAGCCGGAACCGGGTAAAGCTGTTCAACTGGGTATGGAGCTGCGGGAGATTAAACATACTAACATCGAATTAGATGTGCCTATCAGTGTCGACCCTGCTTACGAGGGTGAAATTATCAGAAAGAACCATTTAGCCGTGGAATTCGGCGGCGGCCGCAGCCCCGCTTTTGAATTGGTGCAAATGGAACAAGCTAATATGGTGGAAGACGGGAAGGTTGAAGTAATCGGCCCCGGCATAGATACAATCAAAACAGGCGGCAACATGCCGCTGGGCATAGTGGCGGCTGTTTACGGTCGAAAAATGAGGGAAGATTTTGAGCCCGTGCTGGAACGCCGCATCCACTATTATATCAACTACGGCGAAGGTTTATGGCATGACGGTCACCGGGACACCATGTGGATGCGGATTAGTAAAGATGCCTATGACACCGGCTTCAGCTTAAAGCACATTGGGAACATCCTATATGCTAAATTGAAGGAAGAATTTGCCGCAGTAATCGATCGCGTGCAGATAACCATTTACACCAATGAGCAAAATGTGTTGGAGATGCGGGATCAGGCGCGCAAGTACTATCACAAAAGAGACGAACAGCTTAAAACGCTGACGGATGAGCTTGTCGATACTTTTTATTCTTGTACGCTTTGCCAATCATTTGCGCCTAACCATGTATGCATTATAACGCCCGAACGTATCGGCCAGTGCGGCGCGGTTAATTGGCTGGACGCCAGGGCAGCGTGCGAAATAAATCCCCACAGTGCGAACCAACCGGCCCTCAAAGAAGAAATAATTGATGAAATTAATGGTCAATGGAAATCTGTTAATGACATTGTGTATAATAATTCGCAGCATTCCGTGGAAAAAATGAATCTCTATACCGTCATGGAGTACCCGATGACCTCGTCGAGCAGTTTGGATTGTGTTTTGGCCGTGGTGCCGGAAGGTAACGGTTTTATAGTGATTAACCGCGAGTATCATGGCATGAATCCCACCGCCATGAACATGTCCGATATTATCGGCATGATTGGCACCGGGGCTCAGGTGCCCGGGTTTATGGGCATTGCCAGACCTTATCTGGCCTCACGTAAATTTATTCCCGCCGATGGCGGACTGGGCCGGGTGATATGGATGCCCAAAGATTTTAAAGAGCAGATGCGACCTTTGTTGGAAGAGGCTGCCGAACACATTTGGGGACTGGGCAAGGGATTTGTCGATAAAATTGCCGATGAGAGTGTCGGCTTGACTATAGAAGAAATCATGCCCTTTTTAAAGGAACGGGGGCATCCGGCGTTGGGCATGGATCCGCTTATATAGGAATCTTTAGTTATGCTAATGAGCAAAGCAACACCGTTAACAATATCATTTGCTCGTTGCTTTACGGCGGGTAATGAATAATTAGTGAGGAAAGGAAAGTGGTTTTAGAGATGACATTTAATATAGCGCTGGCCGGCAAAGGCGGGACGGGTAAGACAACATTGGCCGCCTTGATTATAAGGCAATTGGTTGAAAACGGGAAAAGGCCGATACTGGCTGTTGACGCCGACGCCAATGCCAATCTTAACGAAGCTTTGGGTATTGAAGTTGAAGACACCATTGCCGAACTCCTAGCCCGGGTTAATAATAACCGTGAGGCCTTACCGGCAGGCATGACCAAGGATCAATATGTGGCATTAAAAGTGCACGAATCGCTGGCGGAAAGCGATGATGTAGACCTAATGGTCATGGGCGGTCCGGAGGGAGCGGGCTGCTATTGCTTTGTCAACAATTTGGTAAGAAATTTTGTGCATAAATTAAACCAAAAATACCCATATACGGTTATGGATAATGAGGCGGGACTGGAGCATTTGAGCCGGCGAACCACGCAGAATATTGATATACTCTTTGTCACCAGCGACGCCAGCGTCAGGGGTATACGCTCGGCCGGGCGAGTGAAGCGACTGGTGGATTCAATGGCCCTGGATATTAAAAAAATGTATCTGGTGGTAACCAGGGTTGGCGATGGGTCCATAGATTCCCTGCATGGTGAGATCCAAAAGACAGGGCTTGAACTTATCGTCGCTATTCCCAGTGATGCCGATGTATTCAACTACGACCTGCAGGGTAAACCCCTGGTGGATTTGCCCGACGACAACCCGGTGGTAAATGCTGTTGACGAATTAATGCGCAAGTCGTCAATACTTCCTTAAAAATGATTCCCATAACCGCGTTGTTTGTAAAATAATACCATATTAATGCCAAGGGATTCCGGCAAATTGCCTAGTTGCCGGAATCCTTTGGTTTACGGCCGTATTTAACCATCAACCTTAAACTTGGTTACTGATTTTTGCAAATCATCAGCGATACGGGCCAGGTCTTGGGCGGCTTCGGTCACCTGCTGCACGGTGGAGGAAATTTGCTCCCCCGAAGCCGAAAGCTCCTGTGTGCTTTCGTTGGACTGCATGGCTCCGGCGGCAATTTCCTGGATTAGCGAAGTATTGTTTGTGACGGCGGTGATAATATGTTGCAATGACTCTCCGGCATTGTTTGCTATTTCCACCCCCTCATTCACTTCCTTGATCCCGTGCTCCAGCGCGTTGACGGCTTCACCGACTCCCGATTGAATTTCCTTAATTAAGTCTGTTATTTTGCCGGCGGCGGCGGCTGATTGTTCGGCAAGCTTGCGCACCTCTTCGGCCACCACTGCAAAACCGCGCCCGTGCTCACCGGCGCGGGCTGCTTCTATGGCGGCGTTTAAAGCCAGCAAGTTTGTTTGATCCGCTATGTTGGTTATGGTGCTGATTATTTCGCCGATCTGGTTGGATTGATCACCCAGTCTGTTTACGGCCAGAGCAATATTTTGCGACGAGGTGGCGATGGAATTAATCTTCTGCACGGCATGCTCCACCGCCTGGCCGCCGCTTTCGGCCGCTTCCTGCATCCGTTTGGATTTTTGGGCCGCCTTTTCCGCGTGTTCGGCGCCCTGGCTTGATGTTGCGGCCACCACGCCGGTTGAGCTAGCAACTTCCTCAATGGTGGCGCTTACCTCTTGGCTGGCGGATGCTAATTCCTGGCTGTGGGAGGACAAGCGGCCCGAACTGTTTTTGATGTCGCCGACAATGCTCTTCAAGTTGGCGACCATTTGCTCAAAGGATGACGCCAGGAAACCTATTTCATCTTTCCTGGCGCTAATTTTGAAACTGCCGGTTAAATCGCCCCGGGCCACGGAATCGACGGCGCTGCTCAGAGTTTTCAAGGGCTTGACGATATAAGTTGCGATGACAAAAGTGATAAGCAAAATAAATATAATGGCCGCCAAACTTGTTGTAATACTAGTGCTTTGAATGCTGAACAAAGGCGCCATAATTTCATCCACATTGGCGGTTTGGGCCACCGACCAACCGGTTGACTCCACCGGGGCAAAAGCCATGAACTTTGGGATACCCTCAAAGGTATAGTAACCGTAGCCTTTTTCTCCGACCGCCATTTGTTCCAATATATCTTTCAGTTCCTCGCAAGCTGTCTCGGCCACCTTTTTGTTGCCCAAGAATTCTTGGTTGGGGTGGGCGATAGTGGTGGCGTCGGGATGCTGAATAAGTCCGTAGCCACTTTCTCCGAGCTTCATACCGGCAATAATTTTTTGCAGGTACTCCAGGGTAACCGATATGCCCAGAATACCGGCGGGAGTTTTTTGATCATCCTGGTAAATCGGTGCTGCTACAACCACCACCATTTTACCGGTTGATTTGCCCATTACCGGGTCGGAAATAACGGTTTTTCCCTGCATTGCTTCTTGAAAATAGTCTCTGTCCTGGACATTAAAAGATTTACCGCTGGTCCCCATACTGTTGCCGGTATGGTCGGCGGCATATATTAAAGAATAGTCCCGGTGTTTCGCTATCGCTCTGTGCAAAACAGGCATGTATCGTTCCGGGTCCATGCTAATTACATCATTGCTGGCAGCCAAGGCATTGGCTTCATTGGCGATCCCATCCAGCCACTGGTTCACAGTCATGGCATTATGTTCCGCATTACTGGTAGCCGCATTGGCTAATTCTGCTTCAAGCAAGTTTGAGACTTTATGGTTGTTAATATATGAAACAGTGCAAAGTGAAACGGCGGCCACGGTAAAAAAGATTAAAACCAGCTTTATTTTTAGACTTTTCAACTTTTGTCCCTCCATTTCTCAGATTAACAATCTCTTAAAACAGAACTCGTCACGTCACGGACGGTCCCGCCGTCTTTCTCTGAGCCCAATGCTGGCCTTTCGGGGACGCCGGACAGCCCCTAGCGGATACGATTTCACCCCCTCAAACAGAAAACGGCCCCATAGTATGGCCGCTTAAATCTGTCAAGTCATTTAAGCAGCTTGGCAGCCCTAGCTCAAAGCCTTAGGCCCATAGCTTTGCGTCCCGGTCTTTCGGCCGGTTTGCCCGTTTTAAGTTTACTAAAGTTTACTAACCTTAGAAAACTTAACAAAAAAAGATTATGTGAAAATTTACGACAATATTATTTATTTACCTGCAATAGAATCAAAAGTTTAAATATTCAGATAGTTTGGGTCGCATGTATATAAAAAATTTAATAACTCATAATAAAATATGTAAAAAATAAACACCGGAGGTGGTAACTTGATACTGGAATACTTTGCCGGTCTCCTGGCCTTTGCCGGCAGTTCCGTTTTAATGTTCATCCTGGTTCCATGGCAGCGGGTAAAGGATTCGGCCGCCGAAGGTGTAATAATTGGCTTGGGAATAGCTTTCGCGCTTATATATATCATGCAAAATTACCTGGGGCTGTGGAATTTCAACCGGGCGGATTTGATCAATATCGCGGGAATACCTTTTTTTCTGTCGGCGGCCTGGATACCCGCGGTTATCCTTTTCTGGCATCTGTTGGCCCAATACAAAAACTGGACTCTGGTCCTTGTTGTGTTGCTGGCCTTCCCCCTGGCCGCCACATTCGTTCAGTTAATGCTTGTTAATAACAATATGCTTATTTTCAGAAATTGGAATTTATATTTTACCTACCTGGTGTCTCTGAGCATTCACATAGCCATGCTGGGGTATCTTTACTACACCAACAGGCTGAACAATTTGAAAGAAATGGTGAACAAGTAAACAGTTAAGCAAACAAGTTTGTTTTAAAAGGATAAGTTTGGAAATAAACGGGTGCAATAACCCGAGCCGGCGGGCAAACTATTCTTTGTAAGAGTAGGCCGGCAGCTACGCAAAGCAAAGCGTCCCGTACCCGGGACGCTTTGCTTTGAATGTAAGGAGAAAGAGGAGGTTTGACAATTTAAATTAATTCTATTTTAAATTAAGTACACCGGATTTTTCTGTCAAGTAAACGACAAAAAACTATTCTTAAAACCGGTATTTATTGTAAAGGGAAGTCGCTAAAACCAACCGGTTAAAAACTTAAAGGATTTCAAAATCATTATGCGAAATATTACAGATAGATTAATACTATAGCCTTTTGGAGTACATGTTTAATCATAAGTTAGCTAGTCTATTGTCTCCTGAAAAACAAACTTTAAAAGATTGGTGTTGTCGGAAGTATACGCAGGAGTTTGTTTTGAGGCACTAAGTGGAGGTGCGGGATGGCGCAAACAATATTGGCTGTGGACGATGACCCCAAAATATTGAAAATACTGGAGCATTCGCTTACCCGGGAGGGTTTTACGGTTGTCTGCGCGGCAGACGGCTTTGAAGCGTTGGACAGAGCCAGGGAAAAAAAACCTGATCTGGTGTTGTTGGACATAATGATGCCCGGCATGGACGGGTTTGAGACACTGCGTAAGTTAAAGGAGTTTTTGGACGTTCCTGTGATCATACTTTCCGCCCGGGGGGAAGAAGTTGACCGGGTGGTGGGATTTCGCATGGGCGTCGACGATTATCAAACCAAGCCGTTTAGCCCGGTGGAATTGGCTTTGCGCGTCAAGGCGGTGCTTAGGCGCGGCGCTGCCGTGGCGGCTGGTCAGTCGGTGAAAGAGGTGCTTAAATTTGGCCGGCTGATTATAGATTACAATAAACGGCTGGTCCACAATGGGGACAGGATTATCAACCTTACCCCGAAGGAATTCGAACTGCTGTGGTTGATGGCGTCATACCCCGGCCAGGTATTTACTAAATCCCACTTGTTGGAGCGAATTTGGGAAAGCACCTACGAAGGCGACGAGAATACGGTCAATGTGCATATTCGTAGATTGCGGGAAAAAATAGAAGCCGATCCCTCCAGTCCTATTTACATTAAAACCGTTTGGGGGATGGGCTATAAATTTTTGGGTTGAACGCCGCGGTAAGGGGCAAGCACTATCAATGTTAGGTTTGTTTACCTCTCTTTTTAGGGAGGTTTTTTTTATGCTCTTGGGAAATTATACCTCCGGATATATTAATGGCCGGATTCAAAGACCTGGTTTGCCCGGCTTGCGACGGACCCGCCTGTTCTGTAGAGGCGTCCGGGATGAGCGGCGAAAGTAAAGGAGCAAGCTCAAATTACGGTAGTATATGAACAATTGTCAGATAATTGACTTTTAATTGTCGGCCACGCGCTATCTAAAGACTGAATATTCTAGAATTATTAATAAAGAATTAGAAAAATAATAAATTATAAGGAGAGAAGATATGGGAGGAAGATTGCAAAATAAAATTATCATACCGATATCTGTAATAATATCCATAGTGTTAGTCTTTATCATTTACCAGCACTATAACAACACCGTGCAGATGCAATTAAACCAGGAGGAACAAAAACACGCGCTGGTTGCCGGCAGAATAAGCGCCGATTTAAGCAATGTATTCACGCAAGCGCGGATGGGTTTGACGGGCATAGCCGAGAACCCGGAAATACAAAGGGCTTTTGCCGAGCGTGACCGGGAAGAACTACTTAAGTTGACCATGCCCACATTTACAAAGGTCGGCCGGGAAGGCATCGAGCAGTTTCAGTTTCACCTGGCTCCGGCCGTCTCTTTTTTACGCTTGCATAATCCGGATAAACATGGTGATGATTTGTCGGCTTTTCGCCATACGGTTTTGGAATGTAATAAGGACCTGGTAACCGTGCAGGGTTTGGAGGAAGGCCGGGCCGGATTTGGTTTTCGTGTGGTGATGCCGCTGTTTTACGACCGAGAACACTTGGGCAGCGTGGAATATGGACTGGGTCTCAATGCCGCATTGCTGGAAAAATGGAAGGGCCAAATGGGCGGCGAGTATTACATATACAGTAAAGGCAGGACCGGGGTGGCGTGGGAAGATAGCGGCGACGGGCCGCTGGTCGCCACGGCGGAAAAAGACCATCATATTTTACCGGAAAAAGACTTGAACCCCATTTTGGAGTCGGGCCAGCCAAAGGTTTTGCACGTGGACGGCAACCAAAAGGCGGCCCTGGTCGTGCCGCTTGAAGATTACAGCGGCACAACCATAGGTTACTTGAAAATCATCCATGACCGAACCCAAATATTAAATAAGATTAATAGCGACTTGCAGTCTGCCGTAATACAGGCGGTACTGGCTTTGGTCGCTATTATTGTTTGCACCGCTTTAATTACCGCGGCCATCACCAGGCCGTTGAAAAAACTGAGCGGTCTGATTGAAAATGTGGCCCGCGGGGATTTAACGCAAAAAATGGAAGTGGTTAAAAGTAATGATGAGGTGGGTGTTTTAGCGGCGTCATTTATGCAGATGATGGTTAATTTAAAAAATATTATACATAACATCAAAGACAACGCCGATAAACTATCCGCGCATAACCAGGGGCTGACCGCCACCTGTGATGAAGTGAGCGCCGCGGTGGAGGAAGTGGCCGGCACCACCAACCAAGTTTCGGCCCTGTCGACGCAGGGCGTGGCGCATGCCGAAAAAGCCGCGGAAGAATCCCAAATAGCGCGCAATGTGGCCCGCCAAGGCAATCAGGCGGTTACAGAGACAATAGACAAGATCAATAACATCGAATCCGCCGCCGGCAATGTGGCACTGGCCATGGAAAAACTTGGCGCGCAGTCTGTTAAAATCGGCGAAATCATTGGCACGATAACCAACATAGCCGAACAAACCAACCTTTTGGCTTTAAACGCCGCTATCGAGGCGGCCAGGGCCGGTGAACACGGGCGCGGGTTTGCCGTGGTGGCCAGTGAGGTGCGCGAGTTGGCCGAGCAAGCCACCAGTTCGGCCAGTGAAGTGGCCGCTTTAATCCAGGAGATTCAATCAGGTGTCGGCGATGCCGTCAAGGCCATGGAAGGCGGTGTCATAGAGGTGAATGAGGGGGTTAAAATAGCAAACAACGCGGGAATATCTTTAAGCGCCGTGATTAAAGCCGTGGAGAACAATTCCCTGAAGATACAAGCTGTTTCCGGCGGTTATAAAGATGTGAACCAAGGTATGCAGCAACTTAACGCCGCCAGCGAACAGATTGCCGCCACCATTCAGCAAGTGTCCTTGGCTGCTCAGGAATTGGACGATATTGCCCGGGAACTGCAAGAAAGCGTGCTTAAATTTAAAATATAAAGGGGAAGCGCCCTATTTAGGGATGGGTTGTAAATTTTGGGGTTGAGCGCCGTGGTAAGGGCAAGCGCTGTCAATGTTCAGGTTGTTTACCTCTCCGTCGAGGGAGGTTTTTTTTATTTTATGTGTAAACCTTCTATTAGAGGTGATTAAGTTGGATTTAAAAACAATTCGCCGGGAAGCCAGGGAAAAGCTAAAGGGTTACTGCCGGGTTTGCCCGGCTTGCGACGGGCGCGCCTGTTCGGGAGAAGTGCCCGGGATGGGTGGCGTTGGAACCGGAAGCGGGTTTAGGGCCAACCTGGAAGCCCTGGCGGATTACCGGCTGCACATGCGCACATTACATGCCGCCGTTGAGCCGGATACCGGGCTCAAACTGTTTGGTTTAACCCTTGATACCCCGGTGCTGGCCGCCCCCATGACCGGAACTCCGTATAATATGGGCGGCCCGTTGACGGAACGCGAGTTTGCCGGCGCCATTGTTTCCGGTTCCGTTGCCGCCGGCAGCCTTGGATTTACCGGCGACGGGGCCGACCCCCAGATGTATGAAGCCGGGATAGACGCTGTAAGTGAGGCCGGCGGCCGTGGTGTGCCGGTAATAAAACCCAGGGAACAGGAAGAGGTGCGCCAGAGGGTGCAGAGGGCGGAAAAGAGCGGCGCTGTTGCCCTAGGTATGGATGTCGACGGCGCCGGGCTGGTGACTATGGCCTTGAAAGGGCAGCCCGTGGGCCCCAAAACCCCCGCCCAAATGGGGGACATTATTTCTTCCACCAAGCTTCCGTTTATTGTCAAGGGGATTATGACCGTTGACGAGGCCAGGATGGCGGTGGACGCAGGCGCGGCAGCCATCGTGGTTTCCAACCACGGCGGCCGGGTGCTTGATTTCACGCCCGGAGCCGCCGAGGTGCTGCCCGCCATAACCGAGGAAGTCAAGGGAAGCGCGGTGATATTAGCCGACGGGGGAGCGCGCACCGGGGTTGACGTATTGAAACTACTGGCCCTGGGAGCCGACGCCGTGCTGGTGGGCCGCCCGCTGGTGGTGGGGGCTTGCGGCGCCGGGGCGCGTGGAGTACAGTTCATTTTGGAAAAGATGACCGCCGAGCTCAAACAGGCCATGATTTTGACGGGATGCCGCAACTTGGCGGGCGTTACCCCCCGCGTACTGGCTGGTTAAAAACGACGGCATAAACATTATTTTTTTCTATATCGCCGGTTATAAAGGGTGTGTCGGGGTATTTGTGACACGCCCTTTGGATTACTTATACCGGCATACACCCGAGCCGTTGACATAAAAGCACATCTTTATATAATTATATTATGAAAAGTGTGCATACCCGCAAAATAAAACCTCCCAGTAAATGTCTATGTATTAACACAAGGAGGGCATGTCGGGCCATCACTGAATTTTATGATCAAATGCTGGCATCCAGTGGCCTAAAAATTACTCAGTATTCATTGCTGCGTAACATTCAACGTATCGGCCCCCTAAGTATAACCGAACTTGCCGATGAGGTAAGATTAGACCGGACCACATTGGCGCGCAATCTTAAGTCGTTAGAACTGCGTGGTCTGGTCAAATTAGTTCCCGGCGAGGATTTACGGACGCGCCGGGTGCAAATTACTAAAAAAGGCCAGGAAGCGGTGAAAACAGCTTTCCCACTTTGGGAGAAAGCGCAAAGCATGTTAATGGAGCATTTTGGTGAAGAGGAAATGTCCATCTTAACTACTTTATTGTTAAAATTAGAGTCCATTACGAATTAATTTTTTTGCATATAACCGTGTAAATACACATATTTTCACTATGGCCTAATAAAAGGGTGTGAAGAGCTTGAAGTAAGCCATAAAACCTTTAAACCAAATGAAATAAGTATTGACAACCGGTAGTTAAACACTTATTTTAATTATATGAGTGTATATACACATAATTCCATAAAGACGCCCTTTTACTGCAATAGAGGTTTTCGGAAAAGCATGTTAGGGGATGATTTGTTGAAATTATTACGTTTCCTCACCCAAACCGCACTTCTGTGGTTTATCTATTGGTTGGGTACGCAGATAGCCAATTACTTTCATTTAATTTTGCCCGGCAATGTAGTGGGCTTGCTGTTACTATTCTTATTTTTGTCAACCGGCGTAATAAAGCCCTCCCATATAGAGGTGGGGGCAGAACTATTACTAAAACATATGGTTTTTTTCTTCATTCCCATCTGTGCAGGAGTGATGAACTGGGGTGGTTTATTTGCCAAACATGCGCTTATCCTTACTCTAGCGTTATTTTTTAGCGCCGTCATAGCACTGGCGGTGACCGGCTGGACAGTTCAGCTGATGCCCAAAAGCAGGCAGGGCCTTCAAAAGAATTTTAAAAATACGCCAAAGGAGATGGCTGAAACTGAATGAACTATCTTTACTTTATTACGTTATTGTAACAATCTTAATTTATTTAATATGCCGTTGGCTTTCTTTCCGTTTTAAGCACCCGCTGGTTAACATTGTGTTTCTAGGCACCGCGGCGGTAATTCTATTCCTGGTGGTTGCGGGTATCAGTTATGAGCAGTACGAGCCGGCAAAAGATATTATGACTTTTCTGCTGGGGCCGGCCACAGTGGCGCTGGCGCTGCCATTATACCGTAAACGAGAAATGTTAAAAGCTTATGCGCTGCCTATAATTACCGCTATCCTATTGGGTTCATCTTTTACCGCCGCTTCCATTGTGTATATTGGCAAGTTGGGAGGTCTGTCCCGCGATATTTTGATGGCTATGTCAACCAAATCGGTTACAACGCCTATTGCTATTGAAATTGCCAAGGTGATAGGAGGGGACCCTCCTCTGGCAGTCGCCTTTGTAGCCGTTACCGGGACCCTTGGATCAATGATGGCTTTTCCTATGCTAAAGCTCCTGCGTGTGACCGACCCGGCGGCTCAGGGATTGGCCGCCGGCACACTGGCCCACGCGCAGGGCGCGGCGCTTGCTCTGTTGGAAGGTCAAACCCAAGGGGCAATGGCCGGCATCGCCTTTCCTTTGGCGGCTGTTTTTTCATCAATTGTTATACCTCTAATCTTTCTTTTACTGTAATAGATCCACTTTGGTAGACGTTTTATTGCTAAGAGCTGTAGCCGCTCGCCTTCCCCGGGGATAAAAACAATAATCGTTATGTGTTGTCAATAATTAAATCCATCATTTTAAACCCCAGGGTGTCCACCAGGCCGCGGTCGGTCAGGCGCAGTTCCGGCAGTACCGGAAGGCTTAAAAGACTCATGGTCATAAATGGGGAAGTTAAATTGCATCCCAATTTTTTCCATGCCTGATCCAGATCATCCACCGCCGCCGCCACATCTTCTATTTTTCTGTCTGACATCAGCCCGGCAATGGGCAAGGGGAGCAAGGCCAGAATTTTTCCATCTCGCACCGCCACCATGCCTCCGCCTGTTTCGGCCAAAGTATTGCCGGCTAAAGCCATGTCCTCGTCCTTTAGGCCCATAATTAGCAGGTTATGGCTGTCATGGGCCACGGTGGAGGCAATCGCCCCCCCTCGCAGGCCGAAACCTTTTACCAAACCCAGCCCGTAAGTGCCCGGGCCGCCGTGCCTTTCCATTACCATCACCTTGGCCACGTCATCTTCCGGGGACACCTCCACCATGCCGTTCCGGACAGGGAGTTCCAGCACCAAATGCTTGGTTCCGACATGGGCCTCGATGATCTCCATCACATTGACCTTTACCCGGTCTCTTTGCGCCGGCGCTTGGATGGCAAAAAGGGCGGGGGTTAGTTTTTCTTTTAAATGTACCGTTTGTCTGGCACGCTCGGGGTAATGGAAATGCTCCATCCCGGCCAACAGCCGGCCTTTTTCGGCCACCACCGCGCCATCCACCATCACCTTGTCCACTTGTACCGACGCCAGGTCTTTTAAGAATAGTATGTCGGCGCAACGTCCCGGGGATATGCTTCCCAGGTGCCGGTCCAACTGGAAACACTGCGCGGTGTTGATGGTCACCATCTGGACGGCGGTGATGGGGTCGACCCCCTGTCGGATGGCCCACCTTACCACGTGGTCGAGGTGACCCAGTTCCAGCAGGGTATGGGGGTGAACGTCGTCGGTCACCAGGACGGCGTAGCGGGAATCAATGCTACGCTCCGTGATGGCGCGGACCGTCTCTTTCACGTCGTGCCACGCCGACCCTTCCCGCATCTTGGCGTACATGCCCAGCCGCATGCGGGCCAGAGCGTCTTCCATAGTCACGCTTTCGTGGCAGGAGGAGATGCCGGCCGCGGCGTATGCCTGCAGGCCCACCCGGATATCCGGCGCGGAGTAATGGCCGGTGATGATTTTGGCCGCGTCCATGGTGGCCTTGAGTTCACTGTGAACATTTTGATCGCCGTAAATAACGCCGGGAAAATTCATCATTTCCCCCAACCCGATAATATGGTGGTCCCGCATGGCTTCCTCCACCTCTTTGGGGCCGAGCGCGGCGCCCGCGTTTTCAAAACCCGGGGCCGACGGCACGCAGGAGGGCATGGTGGCGTAAACCTTTAAAGGCATTTTTCGTCCTTCGTCCACCATGAGCCTGACGCCGTCCATACCCAGCACGTTGGCAATCTCGTGCGGATCCATGAACAAAGTGGTTGTTCCCCGCGGCAACACTGCGCGGGTAAATTCTTGTATGGTGACCATGCTGCTTTCCACATGCAGGTGCCCGTCCAAAAAACCGGGCACCAGGGTAAAGCCGGTGGCGTCGAGCACTTCGGTTTCAGCCCCGACGACATGGTCGACGTCACCCACCAGGACAATCCGCCCGTGTTTAACGGCAATGTCTTTTGCGTTTTCTATTTCACCGGTGTTGACGTTGACAATGCGCCCCCCTGTAATCACCGTATCGGCTTTGATTATTCCCATGGCTGTTTTTGACAAATCGGCGGTGATAGAACTGAGTTTTTTACCCGGCAGTCCCACCGAAATAAACATTGTATCAGTCCTTTCAATGACTTTAGTTTATAGAAAAGATTTTAACGGCGATTCCCCAAGTTAATTCCAAATTATAAGACACAAGTATGTTTTTTTATACTTTAAGGAAAGTATACCTGGCCATATTTATGGCCGGATTCAAGGATAAGAGTATTAAAAGCGCAAGCAGAGGGAGCTGAATAGGTGCGCTTTTTTTATACTCTTAGGAAAGTATACCTGGCCATATTTATGGCCGGATTTAAGGATAAGAGTATTAAAAAGCGCACGCCAAGGGAACTAAATAAGTGCGCTTTTTTTACAGTACCAGACCTCCGTCAACGTTCAAAACCACTCCGTTGACGAAATCGGCTTCGGCCGAAGCCAGAAATAGGTAGGCGTTGGCTATATCCCGGGCCTGCCCCAGCCGCCCTAAGGGAGTTTTATCCCTGACGGACCGCAGCACCTTTTCCGGCACTGTGCTTGTCATATCGGTTTCGATGAACCCGGGCGCCACGGCGTTTACGTTGATACCTTTGGCGCCCAATTCCCGGGACCAGGTCTTGGTCATGCCGATGACCCCGGCCTTGGTGGCGGAAT
>JAKSCU010000394.1 GCA_022360435.1 Bacillota bacterium | reverse complement strand
GGTTGCCGCCGGAGACCAGCAAAACTTTGCGTTCCGCCCGGTCTTCGGGCACCGCCCAAGCAAAATTATCGTGTTTAAGCAGGTCCATTCCGGGGCTGTCGGTCTCCAGCCGGGCGCTTACCGCGGCTTCCCGGGGGAGCTCGCTCCACTGCAGATAAAGAGACTCACCGGGGGCCAGTTCCCAGCCCTTGCTGCCCGCCGGGTAGTTGCCCACCTTCAGGGACACCCGTCCCGAAGCCGGTTGTGAACCGTGGTTGGCCACCGCCACCTGGGCCGCCTGGCCCGCACCCGCGGGCCGCAGGTTCAGGGCGGCGATGGCCACGCTGGCGTCGCCCCGGCCGACGGGAATAAACTCCACCGTCCCGGCACCGGCATCCGGCGGGGTAATTCCCCCGTCACTCACCAAAACCAGCCTGGGGTTGTCCAGCTGCCTGGCCAGGGCCCGGGCCAGAGAGAAGGCCGGGGCGGGGTCGGCGGCGCAAGCCGAGGGCGCCAACTCTTCCAAAGCCCGGCGCACATCGTCGGCATTTGAGGCGGCCCGCACTATCACCCGGGGCTGCCGGTCAAAGGCGACAACGGTGATGGCGGCGTCGCCGCGCAGCCCGGTAGCCAGGGAAACCACTTCTTCCCGGGCCTCCTGGAAACGGGTGACACCGTCCTCCACCGCCCGCATGCTGGCCGAGGCGTCCAGCAACACAATGGTGCTGCGAAAAGAAGTGGGCGCGAACCACACCGGGCCTGTTGCAGCCAGCACCAGCAGGACCGCCGCCAACAGCTGCAGCCATAACAACAGGCGCGGTTGCAGGCGCTGCCAGGGCCGGCTGGCCTCCAGTTCGGCGGCCACCGGGCGCCAAAGCATAGTGCTGGGAATTACGGTTTGTCTGCGGCGTGGCCGCAATATGTACAATGCCAGTATAGCCGGCAGCGTTAGCGCCAGCCAAAACATCCAGGGTTGAAAAAAGAGCACCCCTCAAAACCTCCCGTAAAGACAAGGAGACGGTTCCATTGTCCATCCTTTGGTCCAATGTTTACGCTCCGTGGCCCTCGAACCATCCCCTTGGATACGCCAATCTCAAATTAACCCGCAGTGACAGCCGCCATATCAATAATGCTTTAAAACACCGGCCCGGGGCAGGTCCAACAGCAGAGCGTCAGCCAGCGACCGGCCCGTGTTTATTTGCACCCGACCGGCCTTCCAGCGCCGGCAGCTCTGTTCCAGCGCGGCAATATGTTGTTTCAGCCGGGCTGAATAGTCCCGGAGGGCCGAAGGAGTCAAAGACACCTCCACTGGCTCGCCGGTCTCGGAGTCGATCATGGTCCATTCACCCTCACCCGGGGGCTCCAGTTCGCCGGGAGCAAGTATGTGCAGCAAAGTCACGGCGATACCCCGCCCGGCGGCCATACGCAGCATATCCTCCACACCGTTGGGGTCCAGCAAGTCGGAGAACACGTACAGGCCGGTGGTGCCGGGCTGAAGGCGCAACCCGTCCCGCAGACCGCCGGCCAGGTCGGTGCCGCCGGCGAACACCCTATCTGCCAGCCAATGCCACAGTCGCGGCAGTGACCGACGCCCTTGGACGGGAGCAAAATACGTCACCGAACCAGGCCCTGCTGTCAATCCCGGGCCGGCCGTCACCGCCAGTCGATCGTTTCCCACCAGCACACAGGCGCCCAAACCGGCGGACAGGCCCAAGGCAAAACGCCCTTTGTGCTCATCTCCGGCGCCCCAATTCATGGAGGCGCTGGTGTCCACAATAAACAGCACGGCGTCCTGCTTTTCGTCCAGGTATTCTTTAACGTACAGGCGCCCCAGCCGGGCGTAGGCCTTCCAGTCCACCCGCCGGGGCTCGTCTCCCGCCGCGTATTCGCGGTAATCGGCAAACTCCACCGCGCCTCCCTTGCGGGGCGAGCGCCTGGACCCGGCGTAACCGCCGGTCACGGGCTGCAGCCGCACAAGACGGTATTGCTCCAGCCGGCCCGCCAGCACGGGGTCCAAAATTTTATCCGTCAGCATCAACAATCCTCCTCGGATTAACCGGCGCTCAAATGGCAAGCAAGCTCGTTCAATGCATAAAAACCCATTAGCATGCTATAAGCAAAGGAGACACACCCCGGCGGGGAATGTCCCCAACTTATTACATCAAACCCCCGGCCAAGTCTTTTTTAGAAAACACCTGTTAGTCAGTTGGCCCCGGGGTCGCCTCCCGGATGATTTCCCCAAGGACGGCGTCGGGGGAAACGCCCTCGGCGGCCGCCTCAAAATTAAGCATTACCCGGTGCCGCAGCGCGCCCAGGGCCACTTGCCGCACGTCCTCGTATCCCGCCGACGGGCGTCCGGCCCGCAGCGCCTCGGCCCTGGCCCCCAGCAGCAGGGCCTGCAGCCCCCTGGGTCCCGAACCGTAGCGGACAAACCGGCGTACCATGGGGGAAGCCGACAAATCTTCCGGCCTGGTGGCCAATACCAGTTGCACGGCGTATTCCATTACGTCCCGCACCACCACCACCTGCCGGGTCAGCAGCTGCCAGCGCAGCATCTCGCCCGGTTCCAGCACGGTGCGAATAGCCGGAATTCGGGCGCCGGTGGTAAGCGCTCCAATGGCCAGCAGTTCGTCGGCGGTGGGGAAATCAACGTTCACCTTGAACAAAAAACGATCCAGTTGGGCTTCGGGCAGCGGATAGGTGCCCTCCATCTCCAGCGGATTTTGGGTCGCCAGCACGAAAAAAGGCTCGGGCAGCGGATGACCGGTGCCGCCCACGGTAACCGTGCATTCCTGCATGGCCTCCAGCAGCGCGCTTTGGGTTTTGGGAGTGGCCCGGTTGATTTCGTCGGCCAGCACAATATTGGCAAAAATCGGACCGGCAGCAAACCGGAAAGGATCGGCGGTGTTTTTGCCGTCATAAACCTGGGTGCCCGTAATGTCCGCCGGCATAAGATCGGGCGTAAATTGGATGCGCCTGAAGGTAAGCCCGGTAACACCGCCCACCGCCCGCACCAGCGCGGTTTTGCCCAGGCCCGGCACCCCTTCCAGCAATACGTGCCCGCCGGCCAGCATGGCCATGAGCACCTGGTGCACCACCTCTTCCTGACCCACAATCACCGCTCCGATGGCCTGCTCCACTTCCCGCAGGCGCTCCGTAACCTCGCTCAGGGCTTCACGCACTTCAGCCACCGGTTCCTGTCCGTCAGCGTCGGGAACAGCGGTTTTTAATTCCTGAGACATTTTTACCCACTCCCAGCCCAAAAATATTAAATATTCCCATCAACTTGCAACAAACCTATCTGGCGACGTCTGGCACCAAAGTGTTGAAATATTGCCAGACCAGTTCTTCCCGGTCCGGGGGCAGAGGCGTCCGGCTGAGGGATTCCCGGGCCTCGGCCATGTAACGGCCATAGACCTCGGTGTATGGGCGCACCGCGCCCAGGGCGGTGGGTGAACTGTCCAATTCAACCTGGTTGCCCTGCTCGCCTTCTCTGATCTGGCCGGACACATGACTTTCCACGCCGCCGTCCGGGTGGAAAGGCGTGTAAATCATGTTCAAATCGCTGCCCGCAGGTGAAGCGCCGCTGCCGCCCGGGCCCGGGCCGCCGCCCGAACCGTTGCCGCCGTTATTGCCGCTGTTGCCGCTCCCGCCGGGAGCGTTGCCACCGTCGCTGCCGCCTCAGGTCCCGCCCGGGCTATGGGCGTTTCCGGAACTGGCGCCGCCGGGCGCAGCGCCGGCCGAACCGGCTGGATTGTCGCCGACGTTGTTTCCGGCCATCTGGGCGCCGCCCCCGGAACCGGCGCCGGATAAATCCCGGGCCAGGTTGCTCAGGGTGGCCGAGGCTCCGCCCAAGGCGCCGCCGGCGGAGGCTGTGGCGGCGGCGCCCGAAAGCGCCCCAGCCAGTGAGTTGGCGGCGTCCGGGTTCCGGCTTCCCGGCCCCTGGTTACCACCGGACCCCGGAGGGCCGGGCGAGCGCCCGCCGCTCAGGACGGCCCCGGCCGTATCCCGCAGCGCCCGGCGCAGTTCGGGGTTTTCCACCAAGCCGGCGCTGGCAAACATGACCGCAGCCGTCTCCAGCCGTTCCTCTTCACCGGCGTCCTTCATTTGCTCGGACAAATTTTCAACCGCTTTATGTATGTCGCTTTCGTCGCCGCTACCCAGGGCTTCGGCCATATTGCGCCACTCTTCTCCGCCAAGGCGGCCCCAAGTTTCTTCAAGCCGCTTTATGTCCCGCCGGGCCGAGGGATCCACCACGGCCCGGACACCGTCCAGTTCCCAGCGGGCCCGTTCCAACTTGGCGGCGGCGTCATGCCGGTCGGCGGCCCGGGCCACCTCCCGGGGCAAGTCACCCAGCCTTTGCTTCAATTCTTCCGGCAGAACATCTTCACCGGCCACTTCAAGCTCACGGACCTCGTCCACCACCCGGTCCGCCTCCCGGGCCGCCGCCTGCAGCGCCTGTTTTTCCGCCCGACGCTCCGCCCAATAGGCGCCCAGGGGGTCGGGGAGCGCCTGCAGCACCACCAAGGCCACGGCCAGCAGCGCCAAATCCCGCCAGGATCGCCAATGGGGCACCGCCGGGTAAGCCGCCCGGGTGCCTGCGGCCAATCTGGCGCCAGCGTCGATACCGCCGGCCGCCGCCGCCCGGGACCAGGGGTCCGCAGCCTTGTTTTCAAACAGCCGGAAAGCCGTCACCGCGTCACCGTTCAGCCCCAATGTATCGGCCACCCGCACCACCGTCAGGGCGTCGGGCCGCTGCCAAATACGCAGCGCCAGCACCGTCAGGACCGCCGTCAAACCAGCGACAGCCGCGGTCCAGGCCGGCGCCGCCGGATAAAGGCGCAGCAGCGCCATCACCATGGTGGCGGCGGCCAAACCCCAGAGCAGACCCAGCCGGGCGCTTTCCAGCCAGTAACGCGTGGTCACGCGCCGGGCCAGGGGTTTCAGGGCTTCAGCCAGCTCCCGGTCGGGCCATTTGTGGCGGCGGGATTTAATTTTTATATTTTTTATTTTTTTAAACAACTTAAGCACCAACCCCGGGATTTTAAACATTATATAATGAAATTTCTATAAATCAGCATACCTATAGCTACACCTGAGCCCTGTTCCGGTTTATCCACAAATAGCCCAGGAAAGCAGTCAGTCCAACGGGATAGAGGTAATGGAAAAGTCTCCGGTGAGTTGTGGCCATGGCAGCAAATTCACCATCAAAAGTCAGTTCAAGTATGTTCATGATTATCCAGACTGCAAAATCAGGAATCGCCAACACTAAACCGGCTGCTAAAACAAATCCGGATACCACTTCAAAGGTACTGCCGGCCAGGTGGTTTTGCAATTTCAGATACTTCCTCAACCCCGCCCGCCACAGCACCCACCAGATGGGAATAAAGTAAACCAAGCATGCCGCGCCTAATGCCGTACATATGGAAAGAATATCTCCATAATTAACCATAAAGCATCACCTTGACATTTGGGGCAGGAAAGAAATAGTGAGTACAACAATCCACCTGTCCCGTCATATTTATATACGGTCCTGGTTACGATTTTTCCATAGGAATACTAAAAAAACCAGAAGGGCCAGCGGATATAGGTAAACGTACCATGAATAGTTGACGGCTATAGTAATGTCGTACTGGTAATTGCCGGTGATTTCACGCGCCATTTCAAGCACCCAACGGAACAACTGCGGAAACACCAAGTTCATCCCCAGGGACAGCAGCAGCGCGGTTATTGTCTCCGACGCGGCGCCCAGCCGGGGATTATTAATCTTCATGTACCTTCGCCAGCCCGCTTTCCACAATACCCACCAGATGGGGGCAAAGAACAACAGCAGGGACAAAAATATGGAGATAACAATCCCGCTATAGATTTCCATACCCTTTAGGCACCTCCCTTGTTTCCTTTAACCCCGGCTGAATCCGGAAACATCATGGGTCGGCAGTGCCTTGGCGGTTCATTGATTGCGGCGGCAAGTTTTATGTCGGTTTGAGTCACGCTTCGGCGGCGCGCTTCTTGACCCGCCAGGCGTGCCACGGTTTACGCGGCGTTATGGCCACCACCGCCACCACCAGCGAAACCAGCGCCAGCACCCCCTGGTTCAGGGCGAACCGGGCCCAAAACGGCCAAGCCGCCATTAAGCCGGGTTTTTCGTCGCCGGGGACGTCCGGCTGCCCAGCCACCCGGTGCACAGACTGGTAGTGATGACTCATCTTCATGTTGTATTCTCTGTAGTTCCGGGGCTGAAACTGCATCATCAACTCGTTCATTATAGAGCTGATCAGGGGTATCCCCCGCCCCATGCCCACTTCCCCGGCTCCCGGCATGGCGTCAGTCAGGGCCGACAACGGACTCATGAACACATACCAGGGTACGCCGGCCGACTGC
>JAKSCU010000505.1 GCA_022360435.1 Bacillota bacterium | reverse complement strand
GCCTGGTTGAACGAAGGCGTGACGATACTGACCCGTGGCAGATCGGACTCACCCGAAGCATTCATGTGCCGACCTCCACCACTTCAAGATGCAGCGAACTGGATCTATCTGCCGGGCCTTGCCATGAACCGCGCACGTCGATGACATGATCAAATTGCTCAGCGGCGACGGGCAACTCGACGCGCTCGCTCTCGCCCGGCTCAACGGCAATTTCAACGTCGGCGTCATCGCACGCCAGCTGTGCACTTGCTGCGGAATTACCTTGTTTTCGCAGACGAATCGCTACCATGTGGGGTATGTCGCCATACCACGGCAGACAGATGCGAAATTTGTGCTCCACCTTATCGCCATAGGCTTCGATTCCGTACGGATGCACTTGCTTTTCACGGTACAGCGTACGTTTAAGCTTGCGAATCGCGCGATAGAACGCGAAGTTGCGCTGGTCCATACCGCGTCTGCGTAGTGCATCTCCGATACGAAAACTGATCGCCGCCCAGGGCAATGTGCTTGTCCCGTGCTCGCGATTGATCTGCATGATCTCCCGCTGCCGCCCGCCGCCGCCCGCGATCGTCTTGGTGGTGCCATACTCCCGGTTCACTGCGATTAACGTGTCCTCGAGATAGCGAAACCGACAACCCGCCTTTGCCAGCCTGCACCAGAAGTCCCAGTCCATCGTGTATTGCAGCTCTTTGCGAAGAAAGCCGACGTTCTCCGCCGCATCGCGACGGTAAAACGTCGTCGGCTGCATGATGAAGTTTGAGCGATTCAACAAAATGTTCTTATCGAACGGCCGGACTTCGCTGAAATACTTGATGAACTGCCCGGCTTCATCGGTATAGACGCAATCGCCATATACCAGGTCGAGCGCCGGCTCCTGCTCAAACGCGCGCACCGCGGTGCTCACTGCATTGGGAAAGTAGTAATCATCCGAGTTGATCCACGCCAGCAGCTCGCCGGTCGCCAGGCGAAAGCCTTTGTTGATCGCATCGCTTTGCCCCTCATCCGGCTCGCAAATGATGCGATCGATGCGGTCACGGTAGCGCTCGATCACGGCAGGCGTTTCATCGGTCGAGCCGCCGTCGACGACGATGTATTCGATGTGCGGATAGTTCTGCGCCAGCACGCTTTTGATCGTCGTCTCGATAAACGGTGCCTGATTGAATGACGGCGTGACGATGCTGACTTTCATCGGCTGATTCATCGGAGGGGTGATCACGTTGCAGTGGGGCGATTGTTTAACACATGCGCGATCGACGCATCGGTCAGCGTTCGCGTTGCGATGCAGGGCAGGTCGAGGTTGTCGCGAATCTCACCCGCCAGACGCTGCGCCGCCGCTTCGTCATCGACAAGCGCGAACATCGCCGCACCGGAGCCGGTGACGTGGACCGGCTGATGGATCAACGTCGCGACGCGCTCACGCAAGACGTGCAGCTCCGGTTGCACCACGCACGCCGGCTCTGCAAGATCGTTGAACAGTTCGTCGGCCGCGACGCGTTCAGTCGTTGCCAACTGGCGGACACGATCCGCCTGCAACGCCGCCGCGGCGCCGACGTGTTCATCAAACGCGCGATACACCGCCCCGGTCGCACAGCCGAATGGCGGTAACATCAATACAAGGTGCAACGGTGCGTCACGCGTCACAGGCTCAATCGTTTCGCCCAAGCCGCTGACAATCGCGGTGGGTGAGCCATCCATCGCCGCAACCAGAAACCCTACATCGCTGCCAAGCTGCATCGCTAATTCAACAAGCTGCTCACGTGACAGACCAAGCTGCGCCCACGCGTTCAAACCCACCAGCATCGTCGCGGCATCACTCGACCCGCCGCCCAGCCCCGCGCCAGGCGGGATACGTTTGTTCACCCGTGCTCTCAACGGCAGGGCTCGGCCGACATGTTCTTCCATCACCCGCCAAGCCCGATACGCCAGGTCTTTCTCGAGCGGCCAATCAACTGCACATCGTTGCAGCGCATCATCGGCAAACGCGACATGCAATCCGTCGCCCGCTCCGTCCAATGGCGAATCGATTTCCTCAAGCGTCAGTGTGTCACCAAACGCCACAGCTACCATCCAGCTTGCAATCGGATGCAACCCATCCTTGCGCGGCGGGCCGACGGATAGTGCCAGATTCACCTTGGCAGGGCAGGGAATCGTTAGCGTTGAGTCTGCAGACACGCTGGCATTGTAGCGTGGCGAACGGTGTTGCTGCGGGAAACGAAACCGAAGGGATCGTCATTACAACAGCGTCATATCATCCCGCGAAACGCCCGCCGCGGCTGGAACCACCGCTTCATTCGCGTCGCTCGATTGCACCGT
>JAKSCU010000420.1 GCA_022360435.1 Bacillota bacterium | reverse complement strand
GCAAATATTATTTTATCAAAAGGGCCGGCTAAAGTCAACAAGGGAACAACTGGAATTCAGGCCCCCACAGAACTGTTTTGAAAAAATGCTTGATAAGTTGACATTAACACTAACCCCGGCCCGCCATGGCGTGCACCCGGTTCCAGTGTTCGGGAGGTGCCGGCATAACCGACAGGCGCGGCAAACGCGCCAGTTCCCAGTCGCTGAAAGCGGGGTCGGCCTTTATTTCCGCCAAGGTGACAGGCCGGCTGAGGCGGTACTTTGGCGCCAGATCGATTACATGCAGCTTGCTGTCGGTCGGGTCGGGATAAGGCGGTGAAACCACCTCGGCCACGCCTACGATGGCTTTTTCCTTGCCGGTGTGGTATATGAAAGCCAGATCTCCGGGAGACATGCCGCGGATGTTTTTCTGCGCCGACGGATTCCTAACCCCATCCCAGGTGTCCCGCCGGCTCGATTCCAGATCGGCGTATCCGTATTCCCCGGCTTCGGTTTTTAGCAGCCAGTATGGCATTTTAACACCCCCGCATCATAACACCCGGACTCGGATTGCCTTGTAGCAAAAACATATTATTATTTTGGTCACTGGAGCCGCTTATTAATCAAAAAAAGCAAAAAACCACGGAAATATTATCCCGTGAACTATGGTTGTGGAAAGTTAGGTCAAAAAAGATGCCTATATTTATTCCTCATTTTGCCTATAAACACGGATAAATTCAAATTTTACAACTTCCGGGTATGCTCATGCTAAAAGTACAGGCTATCACTTTACTTTAAGGTTTTGTAAAATTCCATGATAGCGTTTTGTTGCCAATGCACTTGTTTTACCCTTTTTACAGAAAGAAAGCCCAGCCAGCTTCGGAACAACGCGCTCAATCACAATCTTCCCATCCACCATCTTGGATTCCAATATTTTCAAGGCCTCGATATAGCGTTTGTCCTCCTTTGCTCGTTTGTAAAAGGATAGGACATAGACGTATACAAAAAGGTTGTAGTTTCGAAATGGGTATTCGACTTGCATAAATAATGTGCCGATTCCATAATGGCAAGGGCCAATGGGTTTCTTGATTGTCCAATGTTCCAGCAAAAAATCCACAGCCTTGTCAAGCACCGGTTCTTTGTTGAGATAGTCGCTAAAGCGAAACGCGTTTAGGGCGGTAAGCGTTGGGAAGGGATTTGAATACTCCGTTTCCGGACCCCGGCCAAAGCTGAATTTATTGCAGCGCCAACCACCGTCAGTATACTGGATATCTAAAAGATGCTTGAAAGTTTTTTGCAGTCTGGCATCGGAAGCATACCCCAGGTGGCAAAGTACATTGGCGGCGTGGGTTGTTTGGCATGGGTAAACAGAGCCTTGTGGATACAACTTGAAACGTCCGTCATCCTGCCAAGTGCTGAATATTAATGCAGCGGTTTCTTTCAGTAAAGTTTCTGTGGGCTCCATGCCCAATTCCAATAAGTACATTACGCTCTCCAAAGTTGAGAATGGCGCTCCTTTTATTAAACGCTTATCAGGTGTAGTCCAAAGGTCAGCTCCATTATCGTGCTTATGCGACAATATCGCTTCAACATCTGATGCATATTGCTTTTCTACCGCCATTTTTCTCACCTCCCTCAATGCGATCCTGCTCTGATTCATTGGATTGTTTCTTCTATCCGCTCCCACCCGACCGATGCCAGCCACAACTTAAACGGCTCAGCTTTTGGGGAATGAATTGATTGCATTCAATATTTTGGGCAAGGAAATAGAATATTCTGTAAAAATTTAAAAATAAAAAAAGCCGAATACTTTGCAACTACAGCAATCGACTTCTTTCGACAAAATATTTGGCGGAGAGAGAGGGATTCGAACCCTCGATACGAGTTTTAGCCCGTTTAATCGCTTAGCAGGCGACCGCCTTCGACCTACTCGGCCATCTCTCCGTAACGCCAATTAACTTATGGCGGAGGGAGTGGGATTCGAACCCACGGAACCCGCAAAGGTTCAACGGTTTTCAAGACCGCCTCCTTAAACCGCTCGGACACCCCTCCAGCTAAAACACTTAACCAGAGGCACTACTCAGTATAGCACAGCCCACAAACCCTGTCAACAGAAGAGACACGCTGTTAATCGGCTCCCATTAATGCGTGTCTCGAGGTACTTTTATCATTAATTTCCCGGTCATATTTATGACCGGGTACATTCCCAAAAAGTGCACGCGGGAACATGCAGAAATTAGTTCCCTTTATGTATGGCCCCGCAGTACTTTTTTCCTTAATTCCCCGGCCAATTATTGGTTCTTCAATGATATACTATTCGCCTGCATCAGTGTCTTCGTAACAAAACCGAGTTTTCATAAGAATAACCCTCGACAACTATGTATGTGCCTGGCGTGAACCTAGCAAAAATCATAAACACACAGTTGTCACCACTAAATATCTTTCTTTTCGGAAGCCTGGGCAATTTTTAAAACATAATCCGGTTTTTGCCGTACCATGCTTCCGGATATATTTTGCTGGCGTGTAGCTCCTTGCGGCCACACTTCAACACCATCTACTGTTAAATGTCTCTTTATAACCCCATGTGACTTTACCAAAATAAGTTCCCAGAACTGCTCATCAGGTGCATTGACCTGGTAATCCAGATTTTCCACCTGGGCAGCTTCAAGTAAGCGTCTTTCAATTTCCCGTTTTAACTTTAATTCGTCTATGGTTCTGGCAGTCAAAAGAGCTTCTAACGTTGTATCTTCAAAATTTACCCGTCGTCTTCTTGAATTTATTATGGGACGAAGAAGTTTGTTCCAGGTTCCGGGTTTTAAAAACACCTGATAATAAAGCTTATCGCCGCCCGGACTCTTAATTGGGCGTAGATCAGTGATGTGTTCAAGTTCCCTCTCCCGTTTAACCATGATTTTTTCTACTTGAACATAGTAATCTATCTTTCCATTGGCAAAAAAAGCCACGTACTCAAATCCTAATCTCTTGCTGGCTAGAGAGTCAGTGGGAATATGATAATACCCATTATCTCTAGCAAAATCCAACCTCTTTTCTCTGTTTTTAGACCCCAAGGTACCGATTAAAACTGGTTCATTGTGATAACGCCTACCCCAGAAAACATCATGTCCCCTGGGTAAAATTGCTTGCTGGACATGTTTGACATCCGGCCATTTCAACAACTCCGATAAGAATTGCTCAACTAAACCAGTTTGGCCGGGTAAAAACGGTAACGCCCCAATTCCTACTTTACTTAAACTGGTGTAGAATTGATGATGCTGGAAGTTTTTTTTCCATGGGAAAAGAACACAAGCCCCCAGAGCATCACGGCTGTAAAACCCTACGTCGGTTCTCCCCCCAAAAAATGCATCTCGGTAACGGTGCATTGTATTAATATCTTCTTCTTTGGGACCTATGCCGCCAAATTTATTTTGATAATTCTTTTCAGTTTCAATGCGGTATTTGGCATCTAATATGTACCTGTGGTATCCTCCCGGCACCTTACGGTCAATGGTCAATAGAACGTCGGGTTTTTGTGAGGTAGTAGGCGATTTTATCTCGGGTTTCATATTATATCCCAGAATTACTTCTCCCCCGTTGCTATCCTTAAATATTGTTTTGGTGGCCACCCCTTTTTCCAACTTAAGAACAATTCCCTCTTGGATGACCTTTATTATTTCATCAGAGGCAATTTCATAATGGTAGGAAAGTACTTCTCTTAAACGTAAGAAACACCAGTACTCATAGAGCTCCGGAAGGGATTTTAAACCTACCTTAAAGACCCTACCTTGTATATTTAACCCTTTCATTAAAGCAATATAATTTCGGAAAACTTCCCTGTATCCGGGCGCAAATTGCAAAACCAGCGAAAAAATGATACTACCATGAAAATTCTCAACCTGCTTCATAAAATCAAGTGCCATTAGTTTCTTCAACCGGCTGGAAATGTCCCTGAGCACTTTCAACAATTGTTCTGTCTTTGTAGATGAGGTTGTTTCGCTCACTCTACGATAAAGGGTGTCAACTTTATTTGAGATGCGCCGTAACACATACTTTACGAACCTGTTTTCTATGGTATCATAGTCAATTTTCTTACGGTATTCCAGTATTTTTGGATTAGCTTCTTTTTTCAATACTTTCTGATGCCTCTGCAACCATTTCTTCGTTCGCCCCCCTCCACGTTTCACCTGATGAAGGGGTCGAAACACCTCCTCTTCCACCAACCGGTGGTGAGGACGTGAAGCAATTTCCTTTACTGATCTTTCCAACTCACTTATTAACAACCGGAGTATGGTAAACCATTCTACATCCGATTGCTTGCCTTCCCATCGCGACTTCACACCACTTGTGGTTTTTGTTAGGACATCAAACGCCAAAGAGTGCACTTTATCAAAAACTTCGGCAAGTAAATCAGCATAATCAGACCTGTAATCTAACTTACCGGGAAATACTTCTAGTGTTACGCCCAGATAATTTTTACTGTTCCAAATAAATCTTAGTTCACAATTACCTATTTCGCCCCTGAAGTTTATTACCCCAGACCATATATTAGAGTGTGACCTCAACGGCTTAATTGCTTTCTGCAATTCAGGGTTCTGATGCCTGAAAACCAAATCGCCTTTTTCCTTGCACTCTATAATAATCTCGTAATTTGTCTGCTCAAAGAATAAAGGTGGGTGCTTGGATGGTAAATCTACCTCTAAGCCTAGGTCACTATGATAAACCTGTCCTCCATTATATGTACCATTTAAAAAAGTACTACTTTCAATTAACACATTATAGCCCAAGGATGAAAAATCCGTTTCCTCAAGAGTCGGCCCCTTGATAACTAAGTCAAAAGCCGGGGTGGAAACAAACACTAAATTAGCTATAGGCAAGCTTATCACACCCAAAAAGAAGTGTAACCATCAAACTCAAGACGATATAACATGGAAGATATTTTGTTTGCAGACCAGGGATATAAGGAGCCTTCTGTATCTTGAATTTTAGGTAAAATATCAATCTCGTCCCCTGATAGAGAGTTCCCTGTAGTCCAATTCCAAAGTCTAATAAGCACCTGCCTGACAATTGATGAACCGCCCAGTATTCGAGGAAGAATTTTTTGGGTCACTTGTAAATCCAGTGCAGATTCCCTTTCCAATCCCGCTTGTTCTGCATAATGCATGAAAAGACAGATTTCATCACGGACTCTATATCCAACCTGAAATTGCCCTTCCTCCAATATTTCATTTAATTCTTTAAGCCTGGCGATAACATATTCGCAAATATCACTGGCTTGATCATAGAATTGAGCTAAATGATAAAATTCCGGCTTTAACAAGCTCCAGTCTAAATATTGGCTTCCATGTTCCACCGCTGTTTCCCGCTGAAAATCTAGGTTAATGTGGTTAAACTCCAAGGTATTGGCTCTGTCCAGCACCTTTTTACTAAACGGATAGGTTGTCTCATCCATGTTAACTGTTCCTATTAAAAATACGTTAGAGGATATATAAACATCCGACCAGTATGAATCCTTGGTTTGCAACCGTACTAAGGACGGGGTAACTAATTCACCGTTACTCACTTTTCGTTTTTCAACTGCACTTAGAACCTCTGCAAAATAATGTTCCACCCTAGCCAGGTTCATTTCGTCCAGACAAATAAAATAAGGAAGATGGGAGTTATTGTTTGCGGTATGTAACACCTTTAATAAAGGGCCAGGCCGAAAATTTTCATTAAGATCCGCATACCCCAAAAGATCCGAGCTATCATTCCAGTCCGGGCGTACAGCAATGGTTTCTTCGTTTACCCCAAACTGCCGTGCTATAAGTTCAACCAACCGTGTCTTACCCGTCCCTGAAATACCGGCAAGCAAAACAAACGGCTTGGTCTTTAAAGACAAGCAAAAGGCAGCAAAATCTTCGTAAGGATAAAAGAAACCCTCAGCAGTTATTCTTCTATGTAGTTCTTCAATCAATTCTTGAAGATTTGCTCCCATATTAATATCTGTCTGCTTCTTAATGTGCCTAACTTGATGTAGCGCATCTATCTCTTGCTGAATATAGTTTTCATACGCTCTAATCAATGTAGCTAAATCATGCTCCAACACAGAATCGTCCGGTATTTCATCCCGAAGGTATTCCTTATATACCACTGTTCCTAATTCATATAACTGTCCGTCCTGGGACAAAGTCTTCAAATCTATTGTTCCAAACTGAAAACCCGCTAAAGATTTTTTATCTAATTGTTTAAAGATCTTCTCTGCATTCGTTTTGAGCGTTCCCCTTGCTTTTTTGACTCCATGTTCTTTTTTAATGTCAGTTACACCCTGGTTCCAAGTTAAATATACTCGCTCCATATCCTCGGAAAACAAGTAAACCAAATAATAGCCCCTTTGGGTAGAGACTGTTATTCTCTCATCTATTATTGCCAGCCAGGGAATTGTAGCCCAGTTTCCTTGCCCAATAGATCCTTTAATTTTGATATCACCATGGTCTTTTACAGACGACAAACCCTTAACTTCCTCAACTAAATCTCTCATTACTCCAAATAGCGGGTGCTTTTTTATTGGTTCATGATTTCTGGCATTAACATAATCGTTCATTAAAGATTTTAACAAAATTTTCAATAAAATCACCTTTGTAACGAGCAAAGTTTAATATAAGGGTGTTAACCAGATGGATTCACCGTGTATCCCCAGTTAAAGTATGAATAGTACACTTATTATAGGGTTATTTCTTCTGCCCCTGAAGCTGAGAAAAAACTGCACTGGGTACATGCCATAATATCCAAAGCTAAGGCATTTATAGTCGGTACTTTCCACGGCCTTGATAAGAGACACTTGCATACCTATTTGGATAAGTTTTACTATCGCTTCAACCGTAGAAAGTGGCGAAGCCAGCTTTTTAACAGGCTGTTATATGCATATGTGCTGGGTTGAGTAGTGACTTATGCTGAGCTAACTTTATAGCCATGTGTCCTTAAATTCCCCGGCCAATAATTTGGCCAATTTACCCTATTTCCGTCATGCCGTTCAAGTACGGCCGCAATGGGGTCGGTATTTGCACGGTGCCCGTCCCGGTTTGGAAATTCTCCAGAATGGCCGCCACGGTGCGGCCCACCGCCAGCCCGGAACCGTTCAGAGTATGCACGAAACGGGGCTTGCCCCTGCCGTCGCGGTACCGGATGTTGGCCCGCCGGGCCTGGAAGTCGGTAAAGTTGCTGCAGGAGGAGATCTCCTTGTACGTGTTGTAGCTGGGCAGCCATACTTCAATGTCGTAAGTTTTGGCGGCGCTAAAACCCAGATCGCCCGTGCTCAGCACCACCACCCGGTGGGGCAGGCCCAATTGCCGCAATATATACTCGGCGTTGGCGGTGAGTTTCTCCAGCTCTCCCCAGGAATCCTCATGGCGGGAGAACTTAACCAATTCCACTTTATTGAACTGGTGCTGGCGGATCAGCCCGCGGGTGTCGCGGCCCGCCGCACCGGCCTCAGCCCGGAAACAGGCGCTATAGGCACAGTGATAAACCGGCAGTTTGTCGCCGTCCAGTATCTCGCCGGCGTAAAGGTTGGTCACCGGCACTTCGGCGGTGGGCACCAGATAGTAGTCGGTGTTTTCCACTTTGAACATGTCTTCGGCAAACTTGGGCAGCTGGCCGGTGCCGGTCATGCTGGCGCTGTTTACCATGAATGGCGGGAATATTTCCACATAACCGTGCTCCCGGGTGTGGGTGTCCAGCATAAAGTTAATCACGGCCCTCTCCAGCGCCGCCCCGGCACCCTTGTAAAAGCTGAACCGGGCGCCGGTTACCTTGCCGCCCCGCTCGAAGTCGATTATGTCCAGCCCTTCACCGATATCCCAGTGGGCTTTTGGCTCAAAACCGAACACAGGGGGCTCGCCCCAACGGCGCACCTCCACGTTGTCGCTTTCATCCCGGCCCACGGGCACGCTCTCGTCGGGGACGTTGGGGATACCCAGCAGCGTATGTTCAATTTGCCGCTCCAAGGTCCGAAGTTCGTCGTCCATGGTTTTGATGGCGTTGGAAACCTTACGCATTTCCACCACCAGTTCCTCAGCCGGTCGCCCGGCTTTTTTCAGCCGCCCGATCTCCTCGGATACCACATTGCGCTTATTTTTAAGCTTTTCTGCCTGCACCAGCTTTTCCCGGCGGTTTTCATCCAAGGCCAGGAACGTTTCCAGCGAGATGTCGGCCCCTCGCTTAACCAGCGCCTCCTTGACCATTTCCGGATTGTTGCGCACGAACTTCAAATCCAGCATACCATCAACCTCCAACGACGCCTGTTTATCCCTTGGTTATATTATTGCCGGTAATTTTGCTCAACAATAACCGGGCAATAGAAAATGCCGGCACTGGGCCGGCACCATTATACCATATTTTGCATTCATGTAAAACCGGCACCGCGTCGTGCTCCCTATAACAGCGCAAATGTCGGTACTTTTTGACGTTACAGGCTGATAAACTTAACCCCCAGCACACCGTCTATCTCGGTTATTTTATTCATGGTTTCCCGGGGTACCGGCGCGTCTACCGACAGCATCATCACGGCTTTGCCGCCGCTTTCCTTGCGGCCCACCTGCATACCGGCAATATTGATGTTGTGCTCACCGAACAGCATGCCCACCGGGCCAATGATCCGGGGCCGGTCCACATGGGGCACATACAGCATGTTCCCTTCGGGCAACATGTCGATACGGTAGCCGTCAATGGCCACAATGCGGGGCTCGTTGTCCCGGAAAAGAGTGCCGGCCAGCGCTCTTTCCACCTGGTCGGATATGGCTTTCACCGTTATCAGGCTGGCGTAACCGTTGGCCCGACCGTTGACGGTCTGGGAAATGCTGATGCCCCGGGTTTTGGCCAACAGCGGCGCGTTGATGTAGTTGACCGACGACTGGAGTACCGGGTCCAGGAAACCCTTGACCATGGCGGTGGTGATGGGCGACACTTCGGCATCGGCCAAGCTGCCGCTGAAAACAATCTCCAATCTGGTCACCCGGCCCTCCATCACCTGGGACAGAAACTTGCCCAGTTTCTCGGCCAGTTTCAAGTAAGGTTTAACCGTGGCCATAACCTCGGGGTTGATGGAGGGGATGTTCACGGTATGGCGCACCACTTTGCCCTGCAGAGCGTCAACCACTTCCTCCGCCACATCGTGGGCCACGTTTAGCTGCGCCTCGGCGGTGGAAGCGCCCAGGTGCGGGGTGGCGATGAAATTATCCAACGCCAACAGCGGGCTGTCGATATTGGGCTCTTTTTCAAACACGTCCACGGCGGCGCCGGCCACCTTGCCCGCGGTCATAAACTTATACAAAGCCTCTTCGTCAATTATGCCGCCCCTGGCGCAATTAAGCACCCGCACCCCGTCCTTCATCATGGAGAAGGCTTTTTCGTCCAGCATGTGGTAGTTTTCCTGGGTCTTGGGCATGTGAATGGTGATGAAATCGGCCTGTTTCAGCAGATCTTCCAGCCCGGCCAGTCTGATACCCAACGATTCGGCTTTTTCTTCGGTGATAAACGGGTCATAGGCCACAATATCCATTTCCAGGGCCTGGGCCCGTTTGGCCACCGCCGAACCTATGCGGCCCATGCCGATTATGCCCAGGGTCTTATTCCGCAGCTCTACGCCCAGGAACGCTTTTTTGTCCCAGGTGCCTTTTTTCAGCCGGGCCACGGCCTGGGGAATGTTCCTGGCCAGGGCCAGCATCATGGCAATGGTATGCTCGGTGGCAGCGATGGTGTTGCCGTCGGGGGCGTTCACCACCAGCACACCGTGCTGGGTGGCGGCTTTCAGGTCGATGTTGTCCACGCCCACGCCGGCCCGCCCCACCACCTTTAACCCAGGGGCGTTTTCCAATACCCGGGCCGTCACCTTGGTGGCGCTGCGCACGATCATGCCGTCGTAACCGCCGATAACCTCCACCAGTTCATCCTCGGTCATCTTGCTGCCTTGCACCACTTCAATATCGGGCTCCCCTAAAAGAGGCTGCAGGCCTTTCTGGGAAACCCCGTCCATAACCAGCACTTTATATTGTCCCATTATTGCCGCACCCCCAAAAATACTTGCTGCGCCGCCTTTACCCCGGCACCCTGGGCCACCGGGCAACCCAACCTGGCCAGCGACATTTCCAGGCCGGATATGGCAATAATAACATCCATCTTGTCGGCATAACCCATGTGGGCAATGCGCATAATCTTGTTTTTCAACTTGGCCTGGCCACCGGCGAAAGTGATGCCGTATTCCTTGCGCAACACCTTGCGGATGTCGTCCGCCCCGATGCCTTCCGGCGCCCATATTGACGTTACCACCGGCGAGGCGCAACCGTCTTCCACCATCAACTTCAACCCCAGTGCCCGTACGGCGGCCCGGGTGGCGTCCCGCAACAACCTGTGCCTGGCATAAACATTGTCCAAACCCTCTTCCAGCATCATGTCCAGGGCGGCCTGAAGGCCCACAAACAGCGACACCGCCGGGGTGTAAGCCGTGTTCCACTTGGCGTATTGTTTCCTGGCTTTACGCAAGTCAAAATAGTAACGGGGCGAATTATTATTTTCAATTACTTTCCAGGCCTTTTCGCTGACACTCTGAATGGCCAGTCCGGGCGGCAGCATCAAGGACTTCTGGGAGCCTGTGGTCAATATGTCCACGTGCCACCGGTCAACCTTTATTTCGATGCCGCCAACACCGCTGACCCCGTCCACTATTAGCAGGGCCGGGGTTTCGGCCACGGTTTTGCCGATGGCCTCAATATCGTTGACCACGGCGGTGGACGTTTCGTTCTGGGTGGCAAACACCGCCTTGATGTCCGGGTGGGCGTCCAGCAGGCCCTTGATCACCCGCGGGTCGACACACTTTCCCCATTCGTAATTCTCTTCAATTACTTCGGCGCCGTACGCCCGGCACAACTCAGACCAACGCTCGCCAAACTTGCCGCCCACCAGGGTGAGCACCTTGTCACCGGGGCCGACGGTATTAGCCACCGCCGACTCCATGCCCCCGGTACCCGAGCTGGTAAGCACGTAAATCTCGTTTTGAGTCTGGAACAGTTTCTGCAGCTTGGTTATTATCGCGCTGTGCAACCCCTGGAAATCCTCGCTGCGATGCCCGATTACGGGCGCGGTCATGGCCGCCGCCACAGAAGGCGGCACCGGCGTCGGACCCGGAATCATCAAATAAGCTTTGTCCCGCATTAATTACTCCTCCCCTTACAGCATAAATGTTCTGCAAAAATAAATACATAACTTATCAAAACAATTAAACCCCTCATCCCCGGCAAATATGCAGGGACGAGAGGTTTTCTCCCGCGGTGCCACCCAAATTAGCCCGCCGCCGGCCAAACAAACACCGGCCACCCAGGCCCACTTCGTTAAAATAACGGATTAAATCCGTACCCGCCTACTATTCTTTTCAGCAGGTCCCCTCCGGGGAGCCTTTTCACTGTTACAACCGCCGGTTCACACCCGCCACCGGCTCTCTGTACGGTTTGCAAACAGTTACTTTACCCCTGCATCGGGTTTTGCTTATGTTGCGTTACCCATAAATATTACTACAAGCGTCTTTTTTTTGCAATAGTTTATTGAAAAGGTTTATTTTGTCTTAATATATTTTTAACTTTGTAAAAACCCTACCCGACCACTTGTTCCAAGAAATACCTGTGTAGGCGAAGGTCGTCGGTCAGCTAGGGATGAAAAGCCGCCGCCAGGAATCTCCCCTGCCTGGCACAGACGGTTTTATCGCCATAAGCGGCCAAAATATCCACCCCGCCACCGGCCCGGGCAATATAAGGGGCCCTTATAAACACAGCCCGCAAGGGTACGGTTCCCAGGACCGGGATTGGCAAAAGGGCTTCAAAGCTGTCCACCTGCCTGCCGAAAGCATTGCGCTCCACTTCCATGTCCATCAGACCCAAGCTTGCCTGCTGAGAACCGCGAATGTGCTTGGCCAGCATAATCAGCCCGGCACAGGTTCCCAATACCGGCAGACCCTCCAGCGCCAGGTTCCGGACCGGTTCCAACAACCCGAAATCGCACATTAATTTCCCCATGGTTGTGCTTTCGCCGCCGGGGACTACCAGGGCCTCAATTCCCTTCAAATCCTCGGGCTTGCGCACTTGCCGGACCCCGGCGCCGCATTTTTCAAGGGCCAGCTGGTGTTCCCGAAAGGCGCCCTGTAAGGCAAGCACACCCACCTGCATACTTCTTTTCTCCTTTGGACTCTTTTTATTTAACCGCAAGTTTTTACCCGTTACCAGCCTCTGTCCTGCATCCTTTGCTCCGGCGTTATGGCGGATATTTCCAGCCCCGGCATGGCTTCACCCAGATCCTTCGATATTTCCGCCAGCACCCCGGGGTCGTTGCAATGGGTGGTGGCGGCCACTATGGCCTTGGCCCGGGATTTGGGATCTTTGGACTTGAATATACCCGAACCCACAAAAATTCCATCACAGCCCAACTGCATCATCATAGCGGCATCGGCCGGGGTGGCGATACCTCCGGCGGCGAAATTGACCACCGGCAACCGGCCGGCGCCGGCCACTTCCAACAACAGGTGGTACGGGGCGCCCATTTCCTTGGCCGCGCTCATCAATTCTTCCCGGGGCACGTTTTGCAGCCGCCGGATTTCACCCATCACCATGCGCATGTGTCGCACAGCCTCCACTACGTTGCCGGTGCCCGGCTCGCCTTTGGTCCTGATCATGGCCGCGCCCTCGCCGATGCGCCGCAATGCCTCGCCCAGATTGCGACACCCGCATACGAAAGGCACTTTGAAAGCCTGCTTGTCAATATGGTGCTTTTCGTCCACCGGAGTAAGCACTTCGCTCTCATCAATATAGTCAACACCCAGCGCCTCCAGTATCTGCGCCTCCACGAAGTGTCCAATCCTAGCCTTGGCCATTACCGGTATGGTTACCGCCTCCATAATCCGGGTGATAATGGTGGGATCGGCCATGCGGGCCACACCGCCGGCGGCACGAATGTCGGCGGGCACCCTTTCCAGCGCCATAACAGCGCAAGCGCCGGCCTCCTCGGCGATTTTAGCCTCCTCCGGGGTGGTGACGTCCATGATTACCCCACCCTTGAGCATTTCCGCCAGGCCTTTTTTAACAGTCCAGGTTCCCTTTTCCGCTGCTGTTTGGGACATAAGAGTTCTCCTCCATTTTAAAAAACGATCACTCAAGTATTTTACATTATTCCCTATTTAAAAACAAGCATTTTAGCGGTTGTTCATTGTACGCGACCCGTTCATCAGCAGTTTTTTATCCTGTCATAATATCCCCCGGCAAACCGAAAATTACCGCTCCCGGGAGCACAAGCGCCGGGCTGGACTGCAAATTTTTCCATATATATGAATTTGCTAAAAACAATCTTTTTCCTTTTAAATTTTAAATGAGCAATATAAAAAAAACCTTGGCTGTACGCCAAAGGATTATTTCCAAATTAATTTGTTTGTTGTTTCTATTCTCTATAACTGATTAACTGTCAGGAAAGTTAAATTGAAACTCTCCGCAGAATGTGATGTCCACACTGCCTGAATCGGGGCAATCAGTGTCTAGGCCACATTCTTTTAGTCTAACACAAAAACTGTTGACGGAAACAGTGTGGGTTGCCGTCGGCGTATCGGGACAAGACACGCCCGGGTTTGAAACTGCCAGGCCGTTGAATCTCCTACAAAACAATTCCGCTTCCAGCCGACTGCTGAACACTTTAAGCACCTGGTCCACAGAAGTGCTGCTCTGGCAGCATATGAAATATCTCCTGTCTTGCTCGCCGGGTGTAACATCATCGCATCCATTCGTATTAAAAAGACCGCCGCATGTCTTCCCGGTAGTTATGAAAGGCAGGAACTCCGCGCTGGCTATAAATTCAATGCAACCCCTTATTCTAACCGCATAGAATGTGGTCGTTACGTCAGGACAACCCGGGACGGGACATAATTGCTGACATTCTTCCACAAAACAAGCCAGTTCACTTACATCATAGACGAGCCTTGTGTTGCTAAAAGTTTCGGGAGCAAATTCTTCAATAACGGTTACGGTGCAGCAAAAAGATTTTGTTGTTTCACAGGGTCCGCATGCCAGGAGTATAACTTCGTCGTCGCCTTTCCCCGGTTGTTTGCCGAAGCAGCGATCGGTTCCTTCCCCGGTAGCAGCCGGCTCTTGAACCGCTTCTTTTTCATCTGCGAATTCCGGCGGTTCAAAGTCCATCCCTTGGCCGAATATTTTGATACCTTCAGCCACAATAAAAACCTCCTTTTTATTTCTCAGTAATCCCTAAGTCCCAAGTTAATTCTTTAATTAATCTTGTGATATATTATATTTTAAATAACCCTATTATGTGACATATTATGGAAAATATTTTAAGCAGCAAAATGGCACAGAATTGGCACGGCCAAGAACCAACTTGGGGAAGCTAGCGGTTATGGTTTTCAGCGGCGATGGAAAATTGATCCCGGCACGCCAGCCAGGGTGGACGCCAATAAAACCGTGTAATTAAAAAAGCGCACTCATCGGGTTTCCCTCTGCGTACGCTTTTTCATTAATTTTTTGCCATCACCCCGGCCATAAATATGGCCGGGGTGATGGCAAAAGCCCTTGACTATTCAGCCAAGGGCTTTTGCAAAAATAACTCCGGCGACGGCCTACTCTCCCAG
>JAKSCU010000271.1 GCA_022360435.1 Bacillota bacterium | reverse complement strand
TAATTTTTGCAATAATCACCATAAGCAATCACGCCTTTAATCCAAATTAGCTTATTGTTATTTAATTGTAATGTAGAATTAACCATATAAAGGCTAAACTATAGCATCAAAATGGGTTTGTAGTCTACCTATAAGGAATTGAAACTCGGCCATGGTCAAGGACAAGCCTCCGGTGGAAAGTGCGGTTTGTAGTCTACCTATAAGGAATTGAAACCTGGAAAAGCGTCTACGCTGTTAAAGTCTACGTGCTTCGGTTTGTAGTCTACCTATAAGGAATTGAAACTTTTGCCGGCGGGGGAGCGGGTACCGGTTCCATCTGTGGTTTGTAGTCTACCTATAAGGAATTGAAACACGATCTCGCCTGTCTCTATTCGCTTTTCGCCCTGGAGTTTGTAGTCTACCTATAAGGAATTGAAACGCACAGGCAAGGCATAGCACGCATTGTAGCCCACAATAGTTTGTAGTCTACCTATAAGGAATTGAAACACATATGAAGCAATACAAAAGGGTTTAAGGTTTTCAGTTTGTAGTCTACCTATGAGGAATTGAAACAAACAGTACGGAAAACCACCTTGGGATACAGAGGAGTGTGTAGCCTACCTATAAGGAATTGAAACGTAATTGTGACGCCCAAGGAGCCAATAAATTACAAGGGGTTTGTAGCCTGCCTGTGAGGAATTGAGACATCTAATGCAGGAAAATTTATCCATGCATCTAAAAGGTTTATAGTTTGCTATGAGGAATTGAAACACGCCAAGTTTGGATGTTGTTCCCGTGGGTGAATGTGAGTTTATAGCCTGCCTATGAGGAATTGAAACAGCACGGTATATATCCAATGATTCCTTTTATGCACACCTGTTTGTAGCCTACCTACGAGGAATTGAAACCGCATCCCGAGCATGTTCTGGAAACCGGAAGCAATGTTTGTAGTCTACCTATAAGGAATTGAAACCTGAGTTCGTCGTCGAAATCAGCAATAAGAACTTTAGGGTTTGTAGTGTACCTATAAGTAAGCGTCAAAAAGAGAAACATAAAAAAAGAAAACCCTAAAATGTAAAGGGGTTTTCTTTTTAATTATTAATCATAATATTTGTCAGGATTCTCTTTAATACAAAGGGTTCTATTTCTTAATTATCAATACAATTGCATTACATTGCTAAAATTTAAGGGGCTGCATTGTCTGCGACCCCTTAAACTTCTTTGGTCGGAGCGACACGACTTGAACGTGCGGCCTCTACCACCCCAAGGTAGCGCTCTAGCCAAACTGAGCTACGCCCCGGCGACATGCGTTTTTTAGTTGCAACTACGATTATATAATTTGCGTTGATAAAAGTCAAGGCTATGAGAAACGCCCCGGCATGTATATTATTGGCGTCATTGGGGTGTAAAACCGGGCATAAGTTATAGTGTAATCAAAAACTCAATGGCCCTTGTTATTTTGAAGGTACAGGCACGGGCTGGAATGCCCGGGCATATAATATAGAATCGATTGCTTAAGGAGGAGGAATGCGTATTGCCCGGATTCTTGACTCTGGCTGTGGCATCCGTTGTTCAGGGGTTGATTCTGCTAATATCCTACGTGGCCCAAAACAGTTTCCCCAAGCCCCTGACCGAGGAAGAGGAGCAACGCTATCTGAAAAAGTTGGCGCAGGGCGACGAACAGGCCCGGGATGTTTTAATTGAGAGAAATCTCCGGCTGGTGGCTCACATTATCAAGAAATTCGAGGGCAGCGGTGATGATTTCGACGACCTTATTTCCATCGGCACCATTGGCTTGATTAAGGCAGTCAACACCTTCAACGGTAAAAAGTCGACCCGTTTGGCCACCTACGCCTCCAAATGCATAGAGAACGAGATACTCATGTATATGCGTTCCAAGAAAAAAATGCGCTCGGAAATGTCGCTGTACGAACCAATCGGCACCGACAAGGAAGGCAATGAAATTCACTTCATGGACGTATTAAGCACCGACGCGGAGGCCGTGGCCGAAATGGTAGCCAAGAATCTGGACCGGGAGCAATTATGGCACAAATTGAAATACCTTACCCCGCAGGAAAGAAAAGTTTTGGTAATGCGTTTCGGGCTGCGCGGTAAAAAACGACGGACTCAAAAAGAGATCGCCAAGAATATGGGCATCTCCCGTTCGTATGTGAGCAGAATTGAAAAAAGGGCCATCGACCGTCTTTCGGAGCAATTTCTGGCCGAGGCATAACGGCGCCGCCATGCCGCCGAAGGGAGGGTTCCATCGTGTCTTCCCTTCGTTCCTTTACTCCGCGCTTCGGTTACGCTCAAGCCGTCGCCATAACATGGCTAACCTTGAAGTTGCACTGTGGAGCCGGCGACGTTATTGTTCCATCAGGATTACGCAAAATACCTCGACTTTGCAAATGTTTTGCCCGGCCTTCTCAGGCCGGGCAAAATCATTATTCAGGTCCCCCACCTGCCGAGGGGGCGGGCAGGTTTACCGTGTTACGCCGTGTGTTACCCCAAGATGTCTTTGATGTCCTGCTCGGGGGTGGTAATCAGTTTCAGGTTGTAATTGTCCTGGATTACGCCTAGCACGTTGGGTGTCAGAAACGCAGGGGCGGTGGGGCCGATACGGATATTCTTGATCCCCAAGTGCAGCAGGGTGAACAGTATGGCCACCGCTTTTTGCTCGAACCAGGACAGCACCATGCTCAACGGCAGTTCGTTTACACCGCAGTTAAATACCTTGGCCAGCGCCGCGGCCACCTCAATGGCGGAGTAGGCGTTGTTGCACTGCCCCATGTCCAACAGGCGGGGAATGCCGTCGATGTCGCCCAGGTCCATGTCGTTAAACCGGTACTTGCCGCAGCCCAGGGTAATTACCACACAGTCCCGGGGCAGTTTTTCCACAAATTCGGTGTAATAACTGCGGGACGCCTTTGAGCCTTCGCAGCCGCCCACCAGGAAAAAGTGACGGATCTTACCGGACTTGACCGCCTCAACAATCTTGTCGGCGATGGACAGCACAAAATTATGGTGAAATCCGGTGGTCAGGCTGCCCCCTTCTTTCTCCGGCAGTGACGGCAGCGACTTGGCCTTTTCAATCACCGCGCTGAAATCCCGGTCGTGAACGTGGGTTACGTCGGGCAACCGGGCGATACCGCAGGTGAACATGCGATCTTTGTAAGAATCCTTGGGTATCAGCACGCAGTTGGTAGTGCCCAGGATAGCGCCGGGAAATTGCTCAAACTCATTTTTCTGGTTCTGCCACCCGGTTCCGTAATGTCCCGCCAGGTTGGGGAACTTTTGCAGCACCGGATAGGCATGGGCCGGCAGCATTTCACCGTGGGTATACACGTTAACACCCGCGGCCTCTGCCTGCTTCAGCAATTCGTAGAGATCCAGCAAATCATGGCCGGTAATCAGAATGGCGGGGCCGGGTTTGAAACCGGTGGATACTTTGGTGGGCTCCGGCGAACCAAACCGGTTGACGTTGCCCCTGTCCAAAATCTCCATGGCCCGCAGGTTCATCTCGCCGCACTTGAGCACCTTTGCCACGTGATCGTTTAGGTCGAAGTTCACATTGGTCAGGGTGCTGAACAGCGCATCGTGCATGAATGCGTCCACTTGCTCATCCCGCTCGCCCAGTTCCCTGGCATGGAAAGCGTAAGCCGCAATTCCCTTCAGCCCGATAATCAGCGCGTCTTGCAGGCTGGCGATGTCCTCATTCTTACCGCAAACGCCCACCTTGGCGCAGCCGGTTCCGCCGGCCGATTGTTCGCATTGGTAACAAAACATATTACTTCCCCCTTTAATTTATTTTAAAGTGTTGTTGTTCGGTTATTTATAATCTACCGGATGATTAAACAAGTATCTATGACTTATCTCACACTGCAAGCTTAAAGTTTGTCACATAAAAAAGCGCACTCATTTCGGTTTCCTCTGCGGGTGCTTTTTTGCTTTTATCATTTGCCTTTGCCATATATATATGCTTTCCAAAAAGTATAAAAAAGCGCGCTCATTTCGGTTCTCAGGAGCGTGCCCTTGGCCGGGGACATACTTTGCAATAACATTAAATACACCCCTTGTGCGGGCTGTTCGTGCCGAAAACTTCTGGACAAGCTGCATACTTAGTGATAGAATTTAAAAAATTCAATATTTCCGGGTGTCCCCGGATTTACCGGGGGATAATAGGGAACCAGGTGCAAGTCCTGGACGGTCCGGCCACTGTAAATGGTTAGCCGCTACCAAAAACCACTGCCCGGCACTGAATGTTATTAGCATGTAAAACGCATGCCAAAATAACTCTGAGTGCCGGGTGGGAAGGCGGAATGCTGGCAATGATCCATAAGTCAGGAAACCTGCCCGGAAAAGTAACATTACCTCCCGAGGAGAGGACTGAGTGTTAACTCACACCATATTTGCACGGGTGAGGTGAAGCTGAGCATTGCCAGTCTTGGTTCTTTGGGGCCAAGGCTTTTTTAATACTCTTAGGAAAGTATACTTCCGGCCATATTAATGGCCGGATTCAAGGATAAGAGTATCAAAAAGCGCATGCGGAGGGAACCGAATGAGTGCGCTTTCTTAATTAATTGAATATTTTGCCAAGGCGCTGCCGCTCGAGAAGCGGCGGCTTAAACCGGTTTTTTGTTGTGAAGGCATGGTAACCCAAAAAAACAAACTTGGGGCCGCAAACCTGAGAACAGCAAGCCCGGGCCTGTTCAGACAAACCGTAAAGCATGAATGGGTTTTTCTGCTTTTATACAATGCGGGGTTGGTTGAACTAAGGCTTGCTTTGCTGCCGGCATGACAAAAAGCCCTACGACAATGGCGGTTTTCGTTTTTGGTGTAACTTTTACAGACTGCTTAATTATTTGTTCATCTGGGAAAGAATTGGTTAAAGGTTACTACCTAAATACAGGGAGGAAAACATGTCCGGTAAATTTTTTGGCATTGGCGTGGGTCCCGGGGATCCCGACCTGCTCACGCTGAAAGCGGCAAAAATAATCAAGGAAGCCGATGTCATTATCGCGCCAAGAACCCAAAAAAAGCAGGAAAGCACGGCGTTGGCCATAGCGCGCCCCTTTATTGCGAAAGATGCCGAGATACTACAGTTGGTGTTCCCCATGGTGAACGAGCGACAGACGCTGTCGGACGCCTGGGAGAATAATAAAAACGTTGTTTTGGAATTCCTTGGAGCGGATAAAAAAGTCGCGTTTTTAACTCTGGGCGACCCCATGCTGTATAGCACGTATATTTACATATACAGGCTCTTGGAGCATTGCGGCTATCCCATCGAAACCATTCCCGGAGTGACATCTTTTTGTTCCATTGGAAGCCGGCTTAATTTTCCCCTTGTGGAGGGCAACGACATCATCAGCATCGTGCCGGCCACCAATGGCGAAGAGAAACTGGATCAAGTCATGGCCATGTCCGACAACATTGTGCTGATGAAGGTCTATAAGAATTATAATCAAGTCGTCGAAAAACTCCGCCGGCACGGCTTGGCCGATAATGCGGTGATGGTGAGCAATTGCGGCCTGGAGGAGGAAGAGATCGTTTATGACCTGAAAAATGAGGCAAACCATAAAGTTAATTATTTAACTACTATTCTGGCCAGAAAGCAGCCCGCCGGGAAGTGATGTCATGATCCAACTGGAAAATGTGCGCAAAGTGTACGAAACAACCGTTTCATTAAACAACCTCAATTTACACATCAAACCGGGTGAATTTTTCGGTCTGCTGGGGCCGAACGGGGCGGGGAAAACAACCACCATTCGCTTGATCACGGCCCTTACCCCGGTCACCGAAGGCCGGATAAAAGTGAACGGTCATGCCGTTCACCGCAACGGAACACGATTTAAGGCCGATGTGGGGTTGGTGCCCCAGCACATAAACCTGGATCCCGAACTGACAGTGGTGGAGAATTTGCGCCTGCACGGTATGCTGTATAAAATCCCTTTGTCCGCAATCACCGGCAGGATTAAAGAATTACTTTCCTTTATCGAGATGGAAGAAAAAGCCGACGCTCCGGTCAACACCCTTTCCGGAGGCATGAAGCGCAAAGTCCTGATTGCCCGGGCCCTGATGCATGAACCGTCCCTGTTGCTCCTGGACGAGCCCACCGTGGGTCTGGATGTGTTTTCCAGGAGGAAGGTTTGGGACCTGGTGAAAAGCCTTAACGCCAGGGGGATGACCATATTACTCACCACGCATTATCTGGAAGAGGCGGAAAACCTGTGCACCAGGATTGGCCTTTTAAAAAAAGGGAACTTGATTATGTGCGGTTCTCCGGAAGAATTAAAAGCAATAACCGGTCCGGTGGTGGTGGAGCAGTTTCAAAACGAGAAAACAAGCCTGCATTTCTTTAAATCCCAGGCCGAGGCCCTGGAGTTTGCCGCCGGGTTGGGAGAAAATTTTTCCATTCGCCAGGCCAGGTTGGAGGACGTGTTTGTTAAAATGACGGCGGAAAGAGTTGGTGCGTAAATGCATGGTTTAGGGGCCGTCCTCTGGCGCGAATACCTTTTTTTTCGCAGAAGGTGGTGGACCATTACCACCAGTTCCATGGTGGCGCCGCTGCTTTACCTGGTGGCCTTCGGCTGGGGACTGGGCAAAACCGTAAACATGGACGGGGTTAGTTACATCGATTTTCTTGTGCCCGGCGTAATCGCCCTGAGCACCATGAATGTCAGTTTCAACGCCGTGGCCACGCCCACATCCATAGCCCGGTTGTACGATAAAACCCTGGAGGAGTACCTGGTTGCTCCCATTACCATGTTTTATTTCGCCATGGGCAAAATACTGGCCGGGGCCTTGAGGGGGGTTTACGCGGCAATAATCATCCTAATTATCGCCTTTTTTTTCGGCGCTAATTTTCATCTTAATTTATTGTTTTTCGCCCTGCTCTTTTTAAATTGCCTGGTTTTTTCCAGCCTGGGTTTTGTGGTGGCCCTAAAGATAAAATCACACCCGGACATGGCCCGGTTCAACAGCTTTGTGATTACGCCCATGTTGTTTATCTGTGGCACATTTTTTTCATTGAGCCAGGTGCCCGGGACGCTGCAACTCTTCATCAACGCTTTGCCCTTGACTCCCGCCAGCCACGGCCTCAGGGCAGTTGCTCTGGGCACCGCGCTGCCGCTGTGGGCGCCGGCGATACAGATGCTATATCTGGTTGTCCTGGTGGGGGCCGGGTTAAGAATATGTAACAAAGTTGAGTAAAGGCGCCCGGCGCAGCCAAAGGCGAAACCGGCGGGCAAGCAGACGTTAAGTTTAATATACCATTCAAAACAGGTAACAGTGTTCAAAAGGGAAGACGGTGCAAATCCGTCGCGGTACCGCCACTGTAATGGGGATGGTCCTCATGATAAACCACTGTCCAAGGACGGGAAGGTATGGGGAACCAGGTGAACCTGAGCCAGGAGACCTGCCTGTTTTGATTTAACCACTACCTACGGGATATAGGGAGATGGTTTTTTGCATCTATAAGTTAATTATTCTTTACAACACGGGTAAATATCATGGAACAGCAATTAACAGCCAACCAGCAAAAGCTATTCGCACTTGTTAAAAACAAGTATTTTAGGGCCAAAGTCACCGGCCTGGTTTTGATTTTTTTGATGGTGTTCACCGCCCTGGTTTCCGTGAATTTGGGCCGGGCCGACATCAGCTTGACCGATGTGGTTTCCATCGTGGCCGGGAAAATTGCGGGCAACAGCCAGTATTACAGCCACATCAGCGATGCCTGGGTGGCCATTGTTTGGGATGTTAGATTACCCAGAATATTGGCGGCCATTGTGGTGGGATGCGGTTTGGCCGTGTCCGGGGCGATTTTTCAGGCCATACTCATGAACCCCCTGGCCGACTCTTACACCATGGGGGTATCCACGGGGGCGGCTTTTGGGGCCAGCATAGCCATTTATTCAAATATTTTCGCGGTTGCCAGCAGCAACCTGCCGGTGACAATTTTTGCCTTCGGGGGCGCCATGATGGCCTTGGGTATAGTTCTTTCCATATCCAGGGTGGGAGGTTATGTAACCACCGCCAATCTTGTTATTGCCGGCATTATTGTCAGTTGCGTGTTGTCGGCGGCCATAAGCTTGATCAAGAGCATTTCCGGCGAACAAGTGGCGGCCATTGTTTCCTGGCTGATTGGCAGTCTTTCCGCCCGCAGTTGGGAACACGTTTTATTCAGTTTCCCCATTGTCATCATTTGTTGCGCGCTGTGTTTTTATTTTGCCGAGGACCTGAACATTGTGTCCCTGGGGGACAGAGAGGCCCGGGCCTTGGGAGTGGACAGCAGCAAACTCAGAAATATCTTTCTGGTTTGCGGCGCCTTCATCACCGCGGTGTGTGTTTCCATAAGCGGCATTATTGGTTTTATCGGTCTGATTGTGCCGCACATGTTAAGAATGATTGTAGGTTCGGACAATAAGATATTGATACCCTTGTGCGGTTTGATGGGCGGGCTTTTACTATTGTCTGCCGACACCTTCGCCAGGTCGTTGATGAATGTGGAGGTTCCGGTGGGTGTTTTGACCACTCTTTTGGGCGGGCCGTTTTTCTTTTATATTTTCAGGCTCAGGAACAAGACTATTCAGTAGGTGAATTGTGGTCATGTTTAAATTGCAAAATGTAAATTTTAAATACAACAGCAAAAAAGTCCTTGACAATATCAGTTTTTCCTTGGAATCCGGGGGTTTTTACGGCATTATCGGCCCCAACGGTTCAGGAAAAACCACTTTGCTGAACGTCATGCTTGGTTATTTAAGGGCTACTGCCGGTAAAGTGGAGTTTAACCGGCAAGATATCGCGAGGTACAGGATTGCTGATTTGGCCAGGTATGTGGCGGTGGTGCCGCAAAACGTGGACATTAAATTCCCTTACACCTGCCTGGAAGTGGTGATGATGGGCAGAATGCCCTTTAAGGACAGGCTCAGGGATTTGCCGTCCCGGGATATGGCCACTATTTACCGCTGCCTGGAATTGACGGACACACTCCAATTTGCCGACAGTTTGATCACAGCGGTGAGCGGCGGGGAAAAACAGCGGGTTATTTTCGCCAAAGCCCTGGCCCAATCGCCCAAAGCGCTATTTTTGGATGAAGCGTTTTCCAACATGGACATTTATTACAGCGTCAAGCTGCTCAAGCTTTTAAAAGAACTGGTGGCCGGGGAAGGGCTGACGGTAATATCGATAATGCATGATTTAAACTTGGTGAAGGCTTTTTGTGATTCGGTAATCATGCTGGAAAAGGGGGGATTAATTGCTTTTGGGGAAGCCGGAGTGGTTATGAGTCCGGAAAAAATTTTTTCACTCTTTAAAATAAGAGTGGCGGAGGCCGGAAACAACGGCCTGGCGGTATTGCCGGAACTGTAGGTATGAATCAAAAGAATGGGAGGCTGAACGATGAAACTGAAGCGTATGGTTACGTTATTGCTGGCTGTTTGTTTTACGGCGTCAATGCTGGTGGGCTTTGGCGGCAACCAGGAGACCACCCAGCAAAAATCCCGGGAGCAGGGGAAGTCGCAGGAACCCGACCCTGACAAAAAGGCCATCCTGGTGGTCAGTTTCGGGACAAGCTATAACGAAACCAGGAAAGCATGTATTGAAAGTGTGGAAAACAAAATTGGTGCTAGTTTCCCGGATTACGAAATAAGAAGGGCTTTTACCTCGGAAAAGATAATCAAGAAGCTGAAGGAACGGGACAATCTGGTCATCGACAGCCCCGCCCAGGCGCTCCAGAAGTTGAAGGAGGAAGGCTTTTCCCAGGTGGTGGTGCAGTCCCTGCATGTCATTCCCGGGGCGGAATATGATGAAGTTCGCGCTGTGGTGGCGGAATATGCCAATGATTTTGACAAGATAATGTTGGGCCGGCCGCTGCTTTACTCCAAGGGCGATGAGGAAAAGAATATTCCCGATGATTACACCGCGGCCGTGGAGGCATTTAAGCAGCAGCTGCCGGAATTAACGGATGACATGGCGGTGGTGGTGATGGGACACGGTTCGTACCACCCGGCCAACGCGTCGTATTCATGCCTGCAGGGTGTTCTGTTGGATATGGGGCAGAAGGTTTACGTGGGTACAGTAAAAGGCTACCCGACCTTGGACAACGTCAAGAAGCACTTGGAAGCCAACCAAATCAAGAAAGTCACGCTCATGCCCTACATGCTGGTGGCCGGTGACCACGCTCAAAACGATTTGGCCGGTGACGAGGAAGACTCCTGGAAAAGCCAGCTGGAAAAAGAAGGCTACACGGTGGATGTATATATGCATGGATTGGGTGAAAACCCCGCCTACCAGGATATCTTTGTGCAAAATGTTAAAGATGCCATTGCCGGCGGGCACAAATAATCTTTAATCCGGCCGTTAATATAGCCGGAGATATACTTTCCCTTTCCAAAAAGTAAAAGAAAGCCGCGGGCAAACAGTGTTTATGGTTTGCCTGCGGCATTTGGAGTGTGGGCATGAAAAAGTTTTTGTTTTATTTTTTGACTTTTGCTTTTCTCCTTACCCTGGCCGGGTGTACCGCCCCAGGGACAAAAAACTCCACGGGCGACAATCCGAAAGGCGCAATTACAATTGTGGACGACCAGGGGAAAACCATAAATATGCAGGAGCCCGCCCGGCGGATTATTTCACTTTATTCGGCCCATACCGAAAACCTGTTTGCGCTGGGCCTGGATGAAGAAATAATCGGTGTGGGCAAGGCGGACAGCCATCCCCCCCGGGTGATCACCAAGGATATTTACGACTACAGGTCCGACCCGGAAAAGGTCATAGCCGTTGATCCCGACATGGTGCTGATCAGGCCCTTTATCGCCAGAAGCAGTCCCGACTTTGTGCGGGCCCTGGAAAATGCCGGCATTAACGTGGTGTGTCTGTATCCGGACACTTTTGACGACTTCGCGCCATATATCAACAATCTGGCCCGGTTAACGGGCCGGGAAAAGGAAGCTGAGACGCTGATTAATGATTTTACGCGGAAATTAAAAGAAATTAAAAATATAACCAAGAATATCGAAGATAAAAAAGGCGTCTTTTTTGAATCCACCGAAAGGGAATATCGCACTATTACCAATGACTGCATGGCGGCCAACGCCATAAGAATTGCGGGCGGCGCCAACGTCGCCACGGACGCCCGGCCCATCAAGGAAGGCAGCAGCATAGCCAGCTACGGTCTGGAAAGAATACTTGCCCGGGCCGACGAGATCGACGTTTATGTGGCCCAGAAGGGCGCCATGAATCCCGGGGGAACCCCGCGCGCCATCCGGAACAGGCCGGGATTTGATACCATCAAGGCAATACGGGATGATAAAATACACAATATAGATGAAAAGCTGGTATCCAGTCCAACTTTCCGTTTTGCCACCGGCGTGCATGAAATGGCCAGGTTTTTTTACCCGGAGATATTTGACGACCTGTCCAAATTCAAAACCGATGCAGCGATAACCAGGCAGGAAATGGCTGAAATAACGGTGAAGCATAAACACAAACCCGTTTTTACCGCCAATGCCAAGTATTATAAAGAGCATTACCATGAGCGGCATGAAAAACACGTCTACGGCGGCTTTGCAGACGTTCCCGTCAACCACCCTTATTTTAATTATATTGAGACCGCCGTGTTGTCCGGTTACATCCACTGTGAAGATATAAAAATGTTTTATCCCGAAAAACAGGTTACCCGGGATGAACTGGCGCACATAATCTTTACGCTGTTTGATGTTAAAGATAATCCCGCTTCCATAGAAATAAAAGACATTGCCCATTGCAAGAACGCAGACATTATAAAGATTATTTGCCAAAGCAACATCATGGATTTGGATCAGGAAGCGAATTTTAGGCCCCAGGCGCATGTTTCAGGGAATGATGTTTTGGCCTCCCTGGAAAGGGCGGAAATGCTTTTCAGATAAAACAGCCGCTGAAAAAATCTCTTCTGCTGGGTTTGGGGTTTTTTACGCAACAGGAGTGGATACCTTGATACTGATTTTGTCCGGCACGGGCGACGGAAGATGGCTAACCAGGGAGCTGGCCGAACGCGGTTACCGGGTGGGCGTGGTTGTGACAACATCTTACGGATACCAATTAGCCAAGGAAGACGGCGCTTCTTTTATTGAATATGGCCGGCCGGCTGTCAACCCCGCCTGGCTGAACCAAATGAATGCCCGGGCTGTGGTTGACGCCAGGCACACCTTTGCCCGGGAGGACAGCGAACAATTGGCCCGCCTTTGCCATAGCTGTGAAGTTTTATACCTCGTCCTGGGCAGAGAAGAAACCCGGGTAAAATCAAGCCCGCTGCTCCGGCCCGTCCTTTCCATGCGGGAAGCGGCGGAAAAGGCGGCCGGTTTGGGCAGCACAATATTCCTGACCACCGGCAGCCACGGCCTGGAAAATTTCACAGGTTTGATTGAGTCCCACGGGATGCGCCTTATTGTTAGGGTGCTGCCGGAACACCGGGTAATCAAAAAATGCCAGGATATGGGCATAAAACCCAGGGACATAGTGGCCATGCAGGGGCCATTTTCCAAACAGATTAATAAGGCGCTTTTTAAAATGTACCGGGCATCCGTTGTGGTTACCAAAGACAGCGGTCGGGCCGGGGGGGCGGATACCAAAATAGACGCCGCCCTGTCCCTGAACATCCCCGTGTTGCTGGTTAAACACCCGGATACCCGGGAATGTGAGCATACCCGCGAAGAAATACTAAGCATTGTCAGCGATACAATTGCCCCCACCGGCTGATAGCAACCCCGGCCAGCCCAATCACTGCCATGGAGGAATAAATGGATAAAACGCGCATCGCCCTGGTGCAAATGGAATCAATGTTGGGCCGCGCCGGTGAAAATTTGGTAAAAATGGAGCTGTTTATTCGCCAGGCGGCGCAACAAAAGGTTGATATAATTTGCTTTCCCGAGTTGTGTATACAGTGTTACAGCCGCGAACAATCCAATGCGACGGCGGAGCCGGTTCCGGGGCCTTCATCCCGGCGTATCCTTGCTATGGCCAAAGAAAACAGTATTACAGTGTTGGCGGGCCTGGCGGAAAAATCACTTACCGGTAAACCGTATATAACCCACCTGGTGGCTTGCCCGGACGGGAGATTGCTCAAGTACCGCAAAACCCACCTGGGCAACAGTGAAAAGCCATATTTCACGCCGGGAGACGACTTCCCGGTTTTTCACCTTGAAAACCGGGCCATATTTGGTCTCGGCATTTGCTGGGATTTGCATTTTCCCGAGGTGTCCGCCATTTTGTCCCTTAAAGGGGCGGAAATAATATTTGCTCCTCACGCTTCCCCCTCCATTGTGGGTGATCGCCGGGAAATCTGGTTGAAATACATGGGCGCCCGGGCATATGACAACGCGGTTTTCGTGGCCGCCTGCAATTTGGTGGGGAATGACGGCACCGGGCGCAGTTTTTGCGGCGGCGCCCTGGTCATTGACCCCCGGGGCAATGTGACAGCCGAAGCTTTCAATAAAGGGGAAGAAATGCTGGTGGCGGATTTGGACCCGGGAATCATCAACGCCATTAGATACCATGAGTCCTCTTCCATGCGATTTAGCTTTTATCTGAAAGCCCGGCGCCCGGAGTTGTATGGCGAACTGTTGCAAAAAAAGAATCCTTAAAGCCGGCCCCCCTTTTTTATTTTAATTGATAAATTTTTTTTAAGAAATTTATCATATTATCGAACATTTTATCGTTTTGCTGATATAGTTGAATCAGGGGTGCCTTAATGACAAAAAGCGAGACATTGTGCCGGCTACGTGAAATAATCAACTGGGTGGACACCCTTGATATAAATGATAATGAGGCCTTTGACATTGAAACAACCAAGGATTTAATTGATTTGCTGGTGAATTTTACTTCATTTTGTCAGAGCAGCCTGATGAAGGAAGGCGGTTAAAAAAAGCGCACTCATTTAATTCTCTCTGCGCGCGCTTTATGATGCTTTTCTCCTTGGCCCTTGCATAAATACGGCTGGAGGTATGTTTTGCCAAAGTATAAAATAGTGGATAAAGGTTGCTCTCCCACTCTGTTGACAATATTGACTTTGGTAATAATATTCAATACTATATTTGGTAGTTGTAATGTGATTAAATTAAAACAATATATTTAATCATTAAATTAGTGTTGCTTTTTTTCAATTGGATTCGTATAATATCTAAAAGAAAACCCGGTTGGGGGCAACGGTGCCCCAAACAACCCTGTGGAAACAGGTTTGTTTGGGGCATTTTTGTTTTTTTATTTATAAATCATTTATGAGAGGGAAGAAAAACATGGGAAAAGTTGTTGCAAAACCCGAGGTATGTATTGGCTGCCACTTATGCAAAGTTTGGTGCGCGGTGGCCCACTCCCGGTCCAAAAACATCATCAAGGCTTTCCTCCACGAGGAAAGCAAACCACTGCCCAGGGTAATGGTGGAAGAAAAACTGCCGGTGACCTTTGCCTGGCAATGCCGGCATTGCCAGGAACCCGACTGCGTCACCGCCTGTATTAGCGGCGCCTTGACCAAAAATCCCCAAGGCGGAAAGGTTGAGCACGACAAAGCAAAGTGTGTCGGCTGTTACAGCTGTGTGCTCACCTGTCCCTACGGGAACATATTCATCAGCGAGGATAAGCGGGAAATATTTAAATGCGACCTCTGCGAGGGTCTCGATACCCAATATTGCGTCAGCCACTGCCCCAATGAAGCATTGGTATACGTTGAAGATTAGACGGGAATTAACTGATTTATCATATAATTGTTAATTGTATCCTTTAACGGAGGAGATTTTTTATGAATACCTTTGACTATCTGATTATCGGCAACTCAGCCGGCGCCGTCGGGTGCATCGAAGGGCTCAGGAGTGTGGACCAATCCGGCACCATCGGACTGGTGGCCGAGGAAGAACACCATGTTTATTCCAGGGCTCTGATTCCTTATTACTTGTCGGGAAGCATCGACCGAGACAAGATGCTCTACCGCCCGGCGGATTTTTACCGGCGGGCCGGAGTAACACTGTTCCATGGACAAAGGGCCGTTAAACTCAACCCCGGCGGCAAAGAGTTGGAATTGGACAACGGTCAGCGTCTGGGTTATGACAAACTGCTGCTGGCCACCGGCGGCAAGCCGGTTTATCCGCCCGTCGCAGGTTTGGCCAAAAAGAATGTCTTTGGCTTTCACAGTTTTAACGATCTCCAGGGCATAGAAAAAATGCTGCCCAAAGCTCAAAACGCCATCATACTGGGCGGTGGCGTCATTGGGCTGATGGCGGCCGAGGCGCTGAAAAAGCGCGGCCTGGCCGTCAGTGTGCTTGAGTTGGCCCACCGGGTGCTGGCCCCGGTGGTGGACGAAATTACTTCGGGAATTATTGAATCGGCTTTGCGGGATGCCGGCGTGGAAGTTTTTACCGACAATACCATTGATAAAATACAAGGCGGCGAACTGGTGGAAAGTGTGACCCTGAAAAACGGGATAACCGTTCCCTGCGACCTTTTAATCGTGGGTGTCGGGGTAAGGCCCAGGGTGGAACTGGCGGAGGGAACACCCGTCCGGGTGGACGGCGGTATTGTGGTGGACCGGCGGATGCAGACTACGGCGCCCGGGATTTACGCCTGCGGTGATTGCGCTTCCATCCATGACTTCGTCACCGGGCAAACCCGGCCCATGCCGTTATGGCCCAACGCCTACCTGGGCGGAAGAATTGCCGCCTTCAACATGGCCGGGGCGGAAAGAAACCTGGTGGCCGGCGCCAGCATGAACGCCATGCATTTTTTTGGCGTCAACCTGATCAGCGCCGGCGTCAACGTAACCGAAAAGGACGTTGATAAGTGGAACATTATCTCCAAACTGACGCCGGAAGACAAAGTATACCGCAAATTTATCCTGGACGACAACGGAGTGATTAAAGGGTTTATACTGGTGGGCCAAATAAAGCGGGCGGGCATTTTCCTGAACCTGATGCGCAGGAAAATTGACGTGCGGGATTTTCAGCAGGAACTGCTGGACGAAAATTTCGGTTTCGGCAACCTGCCCGGGAACCTGCGGTGGCAGTTGTTAAAAGACGAAGTGATATTAGGGGTGATGTAAATAATGAAGCAGAACTATCACCGGAGCGAGCGATTTGTGCCCGACAAGGAAATGCAGGCCTGCGGCCTGTTCGGCGTAATGGATACCAGTGGCAAGAGGTTCGGCGGCGCCATGGCCATCAACGCCATGAAAAATATGAAAGTGCGCGGCAACGGCCTGGGCGGCGGGTTCGCCGTATACGGTCCGTACCCCGAATACAAGGATTATTACGCATTTCACGTCATGTATCAAAATAAAAATATGGAAGCCAAGCGGCTGGTGGAGGAATATCTGAAGGCCAACTTTTACGTGGTTTACGATGAAGAAATTCCCACCGACGCGGCGGTCAGCGTTTTTCACCCGCCCCTGGTGTGGAGGTATTTTGTTTCCCCCCATCCCCGGAAGGGAGAAGAAGGCATGGCCAACGATGAATACGTGGTTTCCAAGGTCATGTTCATAAATATAAATATTGACGACGCTTATGTGTTTTCTTCGGGCAAGGACGTAGGCGTTTTCAAAGGCGTGGGCTTCCCGGAGGAAGTGGCCGAATATTTCATGCTGGATAAACTGTATCAAGGTCACATCTGGACGGTACACAGCCGGTTTCCCACCAACACCCCCGGCTGGTGGGGCGGCGCCCATCCTTTTAGTATCCTGGATTGGACCGTGGTGCACAACGGGGAGATTTCCTCTTACGGCACCAACCGGAGATTCC
>JAKSCU010000250.1 GCA_022360435.1 Bacillota bacterium | reverse complement strand
ATTTGCATCCACGGTAAAGAAGTGGCCTTGATAAATATCCCAGGCGTAAAACGGAGTGATGCCAATAAGCCCGAAAAATATGAATACGGTGATCAGTCCCACTTGATCTATGTTTGCCGGGAGTTTTTTGAATAAAATGGAATAGACTGCGAAACAAACCACCGCGATAAGCACCAGCATGTCGCCGTAATTGATATTCAAGCCGGTAATAATCCCCATGTCGCCTTTAGAGATGACCAGCAGCACGCCGGTTAGGGCCAGTACAACCCCGGCCATTTGGTTGACTTGCGCTTTTTGTCCACCCAGCACCCACAAGAGGAAAAAAATCACCAAAGGCATGGTGGCGCCGATAACGCCTACGTTGATTGCCGTTGTCCAGTTCATCGCCCAGTAGAGTAAAGTGTTGTAAGCGGTAACACTGATGAATGCCAGCATCATTAAATATTTCCAATTTTGACGGTAAAAATCCAGATCGCGCCGCACCGCTGGTATGCCCAGCGGAAGTATCAGGCAAAAAGCCACCACCCAGCGCCAAAACGACAGACTAAACGCTGGGATCAAAGGATTGGCGGCTTTGCCCAATACTATGTTGCCGGCCCAAAACAGAGTGGCGAAGGTTAGCAGCACATATGGAGAAGCGCTGAAGTTCATGGTTTAATTCTCCCTCATTCAATCTCCACCGGTGTCCCAATGGACCTCGGCGAGTGTACTTTTGGCCAAACTAATTTTGCGGTGAAGCAACTGAATGAGCGCGTTTTTTTAATGCGTGCACCAATCAGTTCGGCAGGGGTTTGCGGCCGCCAATGATGACAATTCCCCTGCTCCACACATGTTTGGGAGGAATTTGAGATATTTTAATATCTTCCAAACGTAGTTTGCCCGCCATCTTCTCCCATTCGGCAACTGTATGGAATTCGCAAAAAAGATCGTTGGACTCGGTGCCCATCATATAGAGCTGGTCCATGAACCGGAACATCAGCCCCAGTGGCGTTCGCCAACTGGGATTGGCGGTTACGTCCGCCACCGTGAGGCGTCCGCCCGGTTTCAGTACCCGCGCCATTTCCTTTAGCACCTGCATGACTTTAGTGTGATGGATAGCCAGAGATGAAGTAACCAGGTCGAAAGAGTTGCTCTCAAACGGCAACTCTTCCGCGGATGCCACCTGAAAGACAAAATTCTTGCTTAAACCAGCTTGCTTGACATTGTCTCTGGCGGAGTTCAGCATGGATTCGGAGATATCGATGCCGGTGATGTGGCAGGTATTGTTGGTCAGGTTGGATAACGCAAGGGCCACGGTGCCCGTGCCGGTGGCAACATCAAGGATCTTGTCGCCCGGCCGGGGAGAAGCGGTGTTGGCCACCCGGCGAATGGTATCCGCGTAATCTGCACCAAACTTCTTTTGCATCAACACAACAATGCTGTCGTTGTAGGTGTGGGACCAGGATTCAAACACCTTGACACTTTCCGCAAGTGGCGTTTGTGCTTTCATTTTCAAACCCTCCGCTGGCAAGATATCTTTTAACTATCGTCCGTGGCTTTATGACTACAGCTAAATTTTGAATGTGTGCTGATATTATGGCGGCCGTCGGTTAGTTGTAAAAAGTCTCGGCATGTTGAAGCAATTTATCAATTGTTTCATTCCTGCATTGATCAACTGCCTGGAAATTCATATTGGAGATGTAGTACTGCTCCAATTGGCTATGGGTCTTCCTGGTCAAGGACAGTGACTGAACCGCGTCATCGAGGATGCGGGCAAATTTTTGATGCACTGAGTCGACATCGGATGATAATTCATGAAAACGGGAATCAAGAAAACCATTCAGATCAAAAATCTCGACATTGCCGTTGTAGGCAAGCAGGTCGCTGTTGGCGGAAATAAGGATGTTGGATTGCGGTATCATAACCTGCTCTATAAAATGGTGGTTCAGCGGGTAATGATAATAATGAACCAGGTGACCTCTCCTTTTTCCCTCTTCGGCGATCCGGCTCAATATCTCTGAGCGCGTTTTTACTCCTCCTCCCCGCAGCGCAATGATCCTGGTGTCCCCGTTGGCGATGGTTTCGGTATGGCTAATATGTCCTTCAGAGGTGATGGAGCTTACAAACAAGTGCCGTTCCTTGCCGACGCAATCCGAAATCTCCATGCCTTCCAAAAGGGAGCGGGTCAACTTTTCGGTGGCTTGATTCAGCTTGCCCATATTCAAGAAAATGGCATAATCGTCTTCAATGTTGTCCTGAATGAGGGCGGCGGCTCCGAGGTACCGGTAAACCTTGTGAAAAAGACGATGGGACTCGTTATTTATGGCGAGTATTTCCTTGGCGTGGATTCTGATACCCTCCTCATTCCAGAACTGGCCCAGGTTGATAATTTCATCAACCACGCCGGGATTGGCCGGATCGAAGACATGGTGTCCTGTAGCCGCTACCACCACCCCTTTGATTTCAGGGATTACAACGGCGTCAAGGGAGCCTGGATCTAAAGAGCAGAATTGCAGCTCAATGCTATACCCGTTTTCCAGCATGGCCTCGGCTACGGTTTTGATAAAAGTTGATTTTCCCGTTCCGGGGCCTCCCTTTACGATAAAAATTCTGGCGTTATTCAAGTCGGGGAAGAAATCATAGAAGGTGTGAAAACCGTGCGCAGTGTTGCATCCGAAAAAAGTTTTCCGGACTTTGCCGTTACTTTCTTTTAATACCATAAATGTGACACTCTCCTCTCATTATGCACCTATATGAATTTTTGGCCGCTAACCGCCGCCAAGTGCCGGTGCCGCACGTCCCCTTGCGGCAGCGTTTCGCTGCCTGTGTCGTCGCTTTGGCTGGTCGTCGTTTGGGTTAAAATTTTGGCCCCGGCGAAAACGCCCGTCAATCCCGTTTTATCAACCCGTTTGACAATTGTGTCATGATCTGTTGTGTAAAGCTCCAGCTCTGCCATACGGTCAAAATACTCGCCCCCCGCGAATGTGTAGCGTTTTTGGAGCGCCTGCCTGTCTGCCAAGGCCGCGTTCTCAAATGCGATAAGGTCCCCGCAAACCAAGCTTGTGGGTAGTTCCAAGCAAGGTTTGCCTGTGACGCTGCGAACGCTATTGAGCCCGGCCACGCTGCCTGTGACCATGGCTTCGGTATGACCCACGAAAAAACCGGCTTTCTCGCCCGCACAAAACAGGTTGTCCAAGCCAGTCACTCGCATGGCGTTGTCACGGGGCGCGCGCGATAAAAACCGCAACGAGTTTCCCCCCCCCCTGGAATGTTCATAGGTGGCATATTCCAATCCCGGCAGGGTTCGGAGCAATTCCAGGGGACAAAACGGCATCATCATTTTGACTCTGCCGCCGGTGTCAAGCAAAATTATGTTTCGCACATAATCGGGTCGCGCATATTGGTGGCACGCTTTCATTTGCAGCAGGTCCAGGTTGACGTAACTCTCGGGCAGGGGGATGACCACCACCCCTTTTTTTTCCAATTGATTCCGTAATTCGGCTTTCAGAGAGTTTTTGTTGAGCTCGCAAGAACCGCTAAAGGAACCGTATTGCTCATTTTTTCTTGTCCCGGCTATGTCTGCGACCCCGGCCGCCAGGCTAAGACTAACCCTTGGACCAAAGCTGGGGCACCGCAGGACGCACATGGAGCAACCATTGCCATGCCGGGCGCAATTGCTCATGGGACCGGCGGAGCCGGTGGCTTCGATGAACACGTCTCCCGCAACGGTTTCCCCTTCCGTTAAGACCACTCCTTCAATGCGCCGTTCACTGCATTTTACCACCTCCGTTACTCTTGACTCGAAGCGAATCTTCACGCCCATATCTTGCAACAGCCGCCGCACCACGGGTTCCATGGAAACCGTGTCGTACAGGCTGGCATGTTCGTGACCTGGGAAACTGATGTTCACCTGCAAAGAACAGGCGTCGGCGGCATCAATTAGCTCCCCATTGCCCAGGCGTTTTAATTCCTCCGCTGCTGTGTACCGGCCATTATTGCGCATAATGCCTCCGGCCAGCCCACAACCAAGGAGCATATCGGTCCGCTCCAGCAGCAGCACCTCGGCCCCGGCTTTTATTGCGGCCAAGGAGGCGCTGCAACCGGCCCATCCTCCACCAATAACGACAATGTCAGTCATATTGCCCTCCCCTTTTTTCGGCTCTCTTACCGGATTCGCTATCAGATCTGAACATTAGAAGAATTTGGGGAAACATTTGATTATGATGACTTGCCAAGGCACAAAATGTTGCGGCATGCTTGGGTGAACAGGGCAAGCATCTGGTTGTCCACACACAGCCGCAGCGGATTGCCGTGCAAGTCACCGGCTAAACTCTTTGCTCTTAAGTAGGCAGGCGCTCCATTGGCATTTGCGTTTTGCACCTTCGCTTGGGCTTGCCGTCATTGCCTTCTTGCGCGCAGCTTCCGCATATCCCTTCCCCGCACTGCATTATGTTGTTGTTTGATGTGGCCAGATTGACCCGTCTTTCGCTTTCTGCGCTGAACGCGCCAAGCAACTGGTGTTGTTTGTTGTTGCCTCCACTGTAAAGACAGGAGACTCCATGGTTTTTAATCATGTTTTTGATTAATCCGATCCAGCCGGCGCTGAATGCGGCTTCCCGGTAAATTTTAATGGTTTGATTTAAATAACCGGCAATAAAAACAGTGTCTTGGGAATTGATTAGGACACTGACTTCATTGGCATTGTTTAACATTTGATTGGCCACCAGGGCGCCGGAAGCTTGCGAGATTCCCCCCAACACTATAAGGCACTTGGAATGCCGCGTTCTCTCTATAAAGCGATAGCCGAAAAGCCCATTCCAGTAAGGTCCGCGGACGAACATGCAGGTGTGGTTTTGGTTGATTAGTTTGGTTTTGGGCCCGCGGATTGCTATGGCCACCACGATGACTCCCCTTGCTTCGTCTGAATTGACTACTGCAATGGGAATATCGAAAAAGTGGTTTTCCGTATCACCCCGGAGGAAAACGAAACTACCGGCTCTGCGCAAGTCCCGCGCCAGCTTGCCGCCCACTTCCAATTCCGCCAAAAACAAGTCTTTCTGCATTTCCCACTTGTGCAGCACCGGCGCTTTGACCGTGCTTCTCCCGTTCCTGGCTTTTTTGCCATGCCACTGGAACTCCATGTACGCGCAAGTTCCGCTCCATCCACAGGTGCAGACCTTTTTACCGCGCAGCAATGAACAGGTGATGCATTCACCTAGCTCAGCCAGATGGCAAGGACAAAATTGGCTGCCAATATCAATGCATTCCAAGACAGACATGAATAAACCCCTTCCGTTGCCCTGTTGGCCAAAACCAGGCCGGGTTTGCGCCGACGCGCCTAGCTTGGTCTTTTAAGAAAATGATATTGAAACTGATAATCATTGTCAAAGGACGCCAGCCGTTAAATTTTTTAATTTTGGTAAAATATGAAGTTATTTCATAATTTTCCTGCACCTAAAGCCAAAATTAATAATTTTTATTATTTTTTGTAAATACATGTCCTCCGGGGCGGCGTCTTTAGATTCGGCTTTGCGACGGACATCCTTGCCTTTGGCTGGCGGCAGGCACTCGTCAGCTCCCGTTCGGGACTTTGGCGTCCAAAAATGTCGCCCAGCTTCGACGGGCACAAAAAATAGATTTGGCAAGTTATTTTCTCGTACTCTTAGGAAAGTACACCCTGCCATATTTATGGCCGGATTCAAGGATAAGAGTATTAAAAAGCGCACCCAGAGGGAACTGAATGAGTGCTCTTTGTTTATATTAAGATATAAAAAAGAGCCAACGGTCTGTTGACTCTTTTTTACGCGTAATTGACCGGCGCGCCCCAGAAACGGCTTCCGGGATATCCGTATTGCTGTGGGGCCTGGTTTAATCAATATTACCTAAATGTTTCTCATGGTGCCGTGGTTGACGAACAATGATCTTTGGCCGGCGTGGTCTTATAAACCCAGAGCGCGTAAAACCCTGTCAGCACCAGAGTTATTTCTTCATAGCAGTTGACAAATCCGAAAACTTTGGGGATATTAACGAAAGCCCAAACTAAAAGGAGAGCCAGAATCGTTCTGTCGATGTTCGGGATGGCTGCCGTCAGCAGGGCCAGCGTGAACCCGGCCATCGGGCAGGGAAATCCCGGCAGGGCGATCATGCCGTGTCCGGTGAAAATTCCCAGCACCGGAAAGAGAAAGGCAAGCAGAATAAAAAATGCCACGGCGGCGCGCCTTAGGGGCGGCACGGAAAAAGTGAAGCGTATTTTTTTAGGACCAAGCAAATCCACGATGAACAAAAAGCCGACCACTATATACAGCGGCCCGGCCAGGAATCTGGCAAGGCTGTAGTCCCAGCAATACAGCAGGAAGCACGCCACGCCGTTCCATAAAAAGGCTGCGGCCAGGAAAACCTTTACCAGCGAGTCTGTGCGGTGACCTGGTTTTTTGGCGATGCGCCAAATCGTGAATAGATAGCCTATTACCAGTAGCGCCTGAATGATTAGGGTGTCGTCACGAAACTCGCGCAATGTATTCCAAAAGGCATCGGCCGGATCCATGAAACATCCCTCCTACAATAACATTGAAGTTATCGTTTGGTTTACCACTTATTGGCCTGATTCGGTTTTGACAAATCAGCTTGCTCAAGAAGGCGCGTTACTTTCCGTTCCCGGCGGTTTCCGGTCGGCGCGTCATAAACACCTCCCTCTTAGACGCCCGCCTTGCGCAGGATGTCCACCCGGACTTGGCCCATGGGGATGTCCGCGGTTCTGGTTTCCAGTTCCGCAAAGCCGGCGGCCAGGGCGGCTTCGGCAATCTGTCCAGCTTCGAAGGTCGTATCTTGCCCTTCTAGGGCCAGAGATAGCCGGGACAGGACATAGGGGGGCGGCTGGGTGCGCTCGTCGGTTAAACCTTCGTGGAAACTGATGAAAATGCCGCCGGGCTGGAGGGCGTCAAGCAGTTTGCCCATCAACGCCCGGAGGTCTTTGGCAAAGTAGAGCGTGTGGCTGGCCCAGATGAGGTCGTAACCCGACCCGAAGGGGATTTCGTTGTAATTGCCCGGGTACAGCGTCATGCGGTGGGCCATGCCGCTGACCGCGATTTCCTCACGGGCTACTTCAATGACCGGCGGCAGATCGCAAAGCGCCCCGGTCATCTCGGGATGGCGCCGGACGATGGAAAGGCCGATGATGCCGGGGCCACCGCCCAGATCCAGCATTCGCCGCAAGGCCGGCCATTCGGGCAGGGAGGCGACCAGGTCGGCGGCGAGTTGTGCGATGCCGGCCTTTTGATAGCAGGCCAAGTCCCTGGCCGAGCGTTTCCAATGGAGCGGGTCATCCAGCCGGTGCTCTTTCCGCACGGGTGGGGGGCCGGAGAGAAGCAGTTCCTTTAGTTGCGGCAGGTTGCGGTGCTGCATCTGCTGTAGATGACGGATTAACCCGCCCAGGTAAGTTTCGCTGTCCCGGCGAAGATATTTGGCGGCCAAGGGAGAATTGGCGTAATAACCGTTGGACTTGGTGGCCAGTCCAACGGTTGTCAGAGCGTCAAGAAAAAAATTCAGGTTGCCAGGATCGGCTCCCAAGCGTGTGGCGATGACCTTGGGGTCACCGGTTTCCGCCAGAATATCGGCCACCTGCAAATCAAGGGCCGTTTCCAGCAGGGCCATGCGTACCGGGCCAAGCAGCCAGTCGGCCAAAGGCGCAAAGGATATATCCTCTCCCATTTCTTCTTTTTTCAAATCAACCATTACCAGGCTCCCTTCTATGCTGAATTCATTTGCACCCAGTCTTTCTCCATTTTTCCCCCGCAAGCAACCAGATGGTACAGTTCCCTTTCCAGGGTTTGCATGCTCTGGCTGCCTAGTTCCCTGCTGTTTTGGGTTGCGGGAATGTAAAGATGTTTTTTAACCCTGGTGGGCTGTCCCGTCAGCACAAAAATTTCATTTCCCAATAAAAGCGTTTCCTGTATGTCGTGGGTGACAAATATCACTGTTCTGCTGTCTGCCGACCAAACTTTCAGGAAGGCGTGCATGAGCAACCGCTTCAGTTGCGGGTCAAGGGCTTTAAATGGTTCATCCATAAGCAAAATATCCGAAGGATAAGCAAAAGCCCGGGCAATGGCCACTCGCTGCTTCATGCCCCCGCTGAGCTGGTGGGGGTAATACTCTTCAAAACCGTCAAGGCTTACCATGTTGATATAATGTTTGACGATGCTGTGTCGCTGCTTTTGCGGCAGCAAGTCCTTGAGCACGAATTCGATATTGCCCGCCACCGTTTTCCAGGGCAGCAGCCGTTGCTCCTGAAACAGGTAGCTAATCGACCTGTTCTCAAAACCGGTTATTTGGCCGCAATCGGGTTTGATCACTCCGGAAATCAAGTTGAGCATGGTGGTTTTGCCGCATCCCGACGGCCCCAATATGCAAGTTATTTTATTTTCCGCCAGGATCATGTCAAATTCCCTGAGAACGCACAGTTCCCCGAAGCACTTGCAAACATCCTGCAGTCTCATATTTCTCTACACCATCCCGGAGGCAGCTTTTTCGCCGCCGTTCTTAGCAAGAATTCAAAAAAAAAGCTCAACATTATGGCCACCGCCGTCCAGGCAAACAACCTTGCCGTTTCCAGGTGCACCTTGGCCAACTCAAGCTGGGTGCCGACGGCTAAAACCGGCTGGCTCAAAACTTCTGCCGAAACTATCACTTTCCAGTTCATGCCCAGGGCGGTTGACGCCCCGGCCAGCAGGTAGGGCGCGATGGACGGCAGGTATATCTCGGTAAGCACCCGCCATGGTTTTATCTTGTATAAACGGGCCATTTGCACCAAATTTTGGTCTGCGTTTCTGACCCCTTCGATAACATTGCTGCAGATAATGGGAAATGCAATAAGGAAACTGACAAAAACAGCCACCCAATCTTTTTTAAACCAGATGAGGGCCAGTAAAATGATGGACATGAGCGGAATGGACCTAATGAACTGAATTAACGGGTCGGACAGCGCCCGAAAAAAAGCGTTAAAACCAGCCAACAGGCCTACGGCAACCCCTACAACCAGGGAAATGCCAAAACCAGCCAGGCCTCGGGCAACAGTGGCCGCTACCGCCGGCCAGAACTTGTCGGAACAAAAAATATCCCACATCTGGCCGGCGGCTTTTTCCGGGGAAGGAAGAATAATCTCGGAGTTCAGCAACAACGAAATTATTTTCCAGATGCCTACCAGGATTAAAATGGACAGACCTTTAGCCAGGCTGCTGTGTATAGTAGAAGTCATCGTCCGGCAGTTTTCCTCCTATTGTCTCGGGGGCCATGTCGCCCAGCATCTTGAGGTATTTTTCTATGGACTGCCTGGCTTCCCCCGCATCTACATAGCTGATGTTGCATCTGGGAATGGCCTGCGGAATTATTGCGGACGGCAATTCTTCGGCGTGTTTGGCCACCAGCGCGCCTGCCTTGTCCGGGTTCTGGTTGACCCATTCGATGGACTTTTGGTAGCTTTCAACAAAGGCTTCAACAATGCCCGGTTCTTGCTCAATTAATTCTTTTTTGAAGACCAAGCAGACTGGAGGATAAAAAATATCCTGGTCCGATACTTTTTGCCATTCCTGCTGCAAGTCCATGACCACGCGTACTTTGGGGTTCTGTTGGACGACCTTGGTTGCCAAAGGCTCCGCAACAATAGCCAGGTCGGCCCTGTCTGCAATCATTGTCTGGGCCAGTTCCACGTTCCGGGGCAAGTAATTGAGGGTTACGTCCTTGTCCGGATCTATTTTGTTTTGGCGCATCAGGTAGCGCATGACCATGTCCGGGGTGGCTCCTTTGCCGGTGGCGTGAACCTCCCGGCCCTTTAGATCCTCCCAGCCGTTTATATCCGCGCGGGAACTGAGCAAATACTGCACCCCCTTGCCGCACACTCCTGCCACCTGATAGGGTTTCCCCTGGTTATACAGCTTGGCCGCCACGTTGGTGGGAATGGTGGCGACGTTCACTTCTCCGGACAGCAAGCTTGCTACCAACTGATCGGGGGTTTTGGCCACGGTGTATGTAACATCTAAGTTGTCTTTAAATTGCGGCTTGTCTTCAAACATTTTTATCATGCCCACCACCGTAGGTCCTGTCATGGCGGAAACATTGACGCTTATTTTTTCCGCCTGAATATTTTCTTCGCCTGAAGCAGCTTTGTTTGTTTTTTCACTATCCAGTCCAGCTTTTTGCCGCTCCGCGTGACCACAGGCACTGGCCAAGGGTGTCAGAACTGTCAGCAATAATATAATCAACCAGATTTTCATTCTGTTACCTAGCCTTTCTTGGTTAAAAGTTATTTTGCAATAATGGTTTATTTTCCCATTCGCGCTTGGCGCGCCCATCATAATAACATGATAATGACATTCATATTCACAGTCAAAACAGAATAAGCACTGAATTCTTTAATTTTGGAAAAAGAGGATATTATTTTGGGCATTCTCTCATGCAGAGATAGAGATAATGATTTTTATTTTCACCTATAACACATAATGTGCTTGCTTGTTAGTCAAAACTTTCGATAAAACAAATTCAGTT
>JAKSCU010000358.1 GCA_022360435.1 Bacillota bacterium | reverse complement strand
TCTCCTTTGCGTATAGCATTTGGGGGCGTTAGGTTTAAATATGCGCTTCCGGCGGACAGCTTCGGCTAGCCGCTTTTTCCGACTTTAATATTTATTTCTCCGCCGATGAGTCATCGTCCTGCTAAGATTTGCCGCAATCCGTCGGCGCCGGGGCCGGTCGACAAATTAGACAGGCCCTTATTCCGGCACGGGCGGGAATAAGGGCCATTAGTGTCTTCTTGAAAAGTTTAGGGCAAGTATTTCGACTTACAGTAACGGTTCCTGCTACAGCGCTGTTTTGTAAATGCCGATGACGTCCTGCAGCGTAACGGCACGTGGGTTGGTGAGGCCGCAGGCGTCTTTCATGGCGTTTTTGGACATAACCTCCAGGTCTTCCTCTTTAACGCCCAGTTCGGCCAGGCCGGAGGGAATGCCGATATCGGCGGAAAGCCTTCTGATGGCGGCCAGCGCCTTGTCGGCGGCGTCACGCACCGAGAGCCCCTGGATATTCTCGCCCATCGCCACGGCTATATCGGCAAAGCGTTTGGGGTTGGAAATCAGGTTGTAGCTCTCCACCGCGGGCAGCAGGATGGCGTTGCAGACGCCGTGGGGCAGGTTGTAAAAGCCGCCCAACTGGTGGGCCATGGCGTGAACATAACCCAGGCTGGCGTTGTTGAAGGCCATGCCGGCCAGATATTCGGCATAGGCCATATTGTCCCGGGCCTCCATGTCGGCGCCGTTGGCCACGGCATTGCGCAGATTCTCGGAAATCAACTTGATGGCCATCAGGGCGCAGGCGTCGGTGACGGGGGTGGCAATGGTGGAAACGTATGCTTCGACGGCGTGAGTAAGCGCGTCCATGCCGGTGGCGGCCGTTAATGCGGGAGGCATGCCAGCCATCATGACGGGATCGTTGATGGCGATATTGGGGGTCACCCGCCAATCCACTATGGCCATTTTCACTTTATTGCTGGTGTTGGTGATGATGCAAAAGCGGGTCATTTCGCTGGCGGTACCGGCGGTGGTATTGATGGCAACGAATGGGGGCATGGCCTTGGAAGATTTGTCAACGCCCTCGTAATCGCGGATGTGGCCGCCATTGGTGGACACGATGCCGATGCCCTTGGCGCAATCGTGGGAACTGCCGCCGCCCAGCGAGACGATACAGTCGCACTTGTTGTCTTGATAAATCTTCAGTCCGTCGTGAACATTAATATCGGTGGGATTCGGTTCCGCGCCGTCAAAGATAATGGCTTGGACGCCGGACTCTTCAATCATCCCTTTGATTTTGTCGGCCATGCCCATCCCGGACAGCCCCTGGTCGGTTACGATCAGGGCTTTGTTTCCGCCCAGATTTTTAACCTGCGGGCCGGCTTCCTTGACCGAGCCGACTCCCATCAAACTAATTGTCGGAATGTAAAAGCCAAAAACCTGATCAGCCAATGCTCTCATTGTATAAAAGCCTCCTTGTTTTTTATGTTTTTTTGGCACTAATTGCGTTTCTGCTGGCGCTGAAAGGACTTAATCCGCGCGTTTTTATGGGCCAATTGTCAAGTTTTTTTTCACCTCCCCACAAATAAATTCCTGGGAATTGGGCTGTTGTGGATTCTTTGCGGCCCATATTCGCAATTTTTAGAGATGTTTGAACCTGGTGAATAAGCATAATTTACTGAACAAGCAACTCCAATGCCAGAATAAAGGACGGCTTGGACGTAATGCCCGTCAACCGGACACATTCGGGTACCGCAAGTTTTTTGAATAAAAATTCCCCGTCCTGCGGCGTGCAAGGACGGGGGCAATAACCTTTTTTTCAGCGCCGGCTGTTTGTTTAAAGCGCAAAACAGACAACCATTATGGAACATTTGTTGCATAAAAGAACAGCCGTCCTTTAAATTAAGCGCTGATCCAAAAACTTTCATCACGGCGGCGCATGGGCAATTGAGTTTTGTGGCAACAATATTTCCAAACGACAATATTTTCAGGAGGGTGACAAGTGACTGACGGCAATTTAAACCGCCCCGCCCCGGTGGCCGGCGGGAACAGCGCGCGACTACGCCGGACCACGGCCGGTAAATTGAAAACCATCGACGCCGAGGAACTGAGGGACGTAACCGCCACCGATTTGGAAGAGATGTACAAGCCGGACAAAAATAAAGAATAAAGCCGCCGTTACTTTAAAGCTATTTGCGGGCGGCACTGCCCGGGATTGGCGTCCCGGGCACTTTAATTATTGGGATAGCATATGTAAGGACAGAGGAGTAGAGTATTAAAAAGCGCACGCAGCGGGAACTAAATAAGTGCGCTTTTTTTATACTCTTAGGAAAGTATACCTTGCCATATATATGGCAAGGACAGAGGAGCAGAGTATTAAAAAGCGCACACAGAGGGAACTAAATAAGTGCGCTTTTTAATGGGCGTTACGTCATTTTTTAGTAATCGGCTGTGTTTTAATGTTAGATGAAATATTGTTCAATTGAGAAGATTGGCTTAGCGCTGATAAAAATCTGGCCACGGCAAGGGTGATGCTCCTGTGCGGGGCAAAAAATTTTCGCCAAAACATCATTGCCGTAGCCGGAAAAAACAGGTTGGAACCCAAAGCACACAATTGTCCCATGTAACTTTTGCCGTTAAAACCGCCGGGCAATGTGTCCCGTGAAGTCCGACATTTTAAAGTAATGCGCCATAATCCGTGTCATGCGGGGGGATATCTTTTGTCTGTCAGCCCGACTTTGAAAAAAGAAAATACGCCGGAAATAACACTGAACATTTTGTACGCAACCGGCTTCAGATTGACCGGCAATCATCAATCCACAAAGAAGCTGGTGCAAAAAGCCGTGCTGAGGCCCTGCAATATCCCCAGCCCGGAACCGGGGACGGCCATAAAAAACTTGTGCCTGGCATTCCTTGAAGAATATGCGAACAGGCCCGACCGACATCAAACAATCAAACCTTACGCAATGGATGTTCTTGCCCGTGATGTCAGCGGTATACAGGAAGCTATTTTACGCCTGGAACCCGGGGTCAGGCTCGCCGTGGTGTTGAGGGACATAGCCGGACTCTCGTATGCGGAGATTGCCGAGGTCACTTCCTCCAGTGAAAAGGAGGTGTCCGGCAGGATTGCGGCGGCCAGGAGAGACATCAGAGAACTGCTGCCGGCCCCGGCCGGTTTAACTCCTTTGCCGGGGCGGCGGTTAAACGCCCGGAAAATTGGGTCGCATTAAGCGCCTGCTGAACCGGGAAGCTGCGCAACAATAGTTGCTTTTGGAAGCCCCTTGCCTTTAGCGAAGCAAATGGGGGGTAGTTAACAATGGACCGAATCGGCCCGTGAGGAGTAATTTATGGCATGAAGAGGACAAAAATATGCGTAGTTGTATTGCTGCTGTTGCTGCTGTATGCCCTGGTGGCCGGTTGTGCCCGGGGCTTGGAAAAGCAAGATAACGGCAATAATAACGCCAATAATGACAAAACCGGACAATTATCCAGGTCTCCGGTTGAAAAAATACCGCCCCGGGAGCGGGGTTTGGCTGACAAATTAGTCATAGGCGCCCGGGAGGAGGTCAAAAAGCAGGTCAGGTACGACCCATCCTACCAACGCATTGATTATCCCGGCGGGGATGTGCCGCAGGAGGTGGGGGTCTGCACCGATGTGGTGGTGCGGGCCTATCGCCATGCGGGCATAGACCTGCAGCAACTGGTGCACGAAGATATGACCGCTAATTTCGATTTGTACCCGCAGAATTGGGGACTCAAAGGCCCGGATCCCAATATCGACCACCGCCGGGTGCCCAACCTGGTTAAATTTATGCAGCGGCATGGTGATAGCCTGACAATTGAAGTGGAAAAAGACAACCTGTCGGAATGGCAATGGGGCGACGTGGTATTCTGGAAGTATCCCAACGGGCTGGACCACTGCGGCATTGTAAGCGACCGTAAAAATGCCCGGGGCATACCGCTAGTCATCCATAACGCCGGTATGGCCCTGGAAGAGGACTGTCTGACCCGCTGGGAGATTACCGGTCATTTCAGGTGCCCGACGCTGCCGAAAACTACCAAAGAACCCTAAGCGCCTGTGTCGGCTTTTCTTTTTTGTATTTCTTCGGCCAGCAATTTGGCGAGTTCCTGGTTTTGCTCCTTGACCATGGCCAGGTACATGAACATGTGGCCCGGGAACTCTATATTTTTCTCCAGAACGGTGTTCTCCAGGCAGGTGCGAGTAAGGGCGATAACGCAGTCCTGTGAGTGGTTGTCCCGGCATTCGCGACATTGCAGGTTTGTTTCGGCCAGGGCCGGAACAATGTCTTCCACAAAATAATGCTTCATATCTGATTGGGGGATATGCTGCATGGCGCCGGGGATGTCAAAGATCCCTTTTTGACGGGCAAACTTAAGGGAACGTGCGGCAAAGCCAACCATACAGGTTGCCGGCTTGCATTCGTGGGACTGGAACAGATCGCATGCCGAGCAGATCTTTTGCAAAAGCTTAATCATAGCTTCGAGATCAATCAGAGACGAAGATCTTATTTTTGCGCTCATCTTTAAACATCCTCCTTTCCGGAAAGAAAGTTCAGAAAATCGCTGTCGGCGGATTCCCGCCCCCCGGCCGGCAGCCCTCCCGGCGGTAAAAATTCCGCCGTCCCCACTCGGGCGACGGTGAGGGCCAGTCGCTCCTTGGGCTGGGCCAATGCGCCATATCTTTCCAATACGTATTCCAGCAGCTTTGAAACCTCCGCTCCCGCCATTTTTTCTGCCAAAAGCTTGCCGTGCAGGGGTTTTCTGGTGCCGCCCCGTCCGCCCAGGAAAATATCAAACAAATCCTTACCCCGGGCAATGACGCCGAAATCGGCGCAAAGGGGGTCGACACAACCCCGGGAGCAGCCGGCAACAGCGATTTTAACATCCTTGTGCACTTCCCGGCCCAGAAACTGATCCTGCAGGGCGATACCCAGGTCGAGGGCGTCGCCCAGGGCCCGGGGACATAATGCCGAGTTGCCGGCGCAGGATTTAACGGCCCTCACAGTACTGCCATAGGGTGATACGCGCAGATTCAGGCCGGGCAGGCGGGCTTCCAAACCGGCCACTTTGTCGGCGTCGAGAACCGCCACCACTGTCTGTCTGGTGGTTAATTTAAGCCTGAATACTCCGCATTCGACGGCAGCTTGTCCAAGACCGGCAAATTGTTCCGGAGTGAATACGCCGCAGGCGGATATTATGTTGATGGCGTACATACCGTTACTTTGTTGAAAAACAGCCTTGTTCAAGTTATATGGCCTCCTTTTATAATCTATTGATTAATTTTTTGAACAAATTCCTGCGCATCCTTACGATGACACCGAAACCTTCTTGAATTATACAACATAATTGCTCGATTAATTGGTCTCATTATGATACCGGTATCACAATGCGAGAGATAGCATTGGTAAAAGGACTTTGGCTTTTTTGTCTCAACATGAGATTGCCGGGAGGCGGTGCGGCGCAACTCATATCCACGGCAAACCGGTTCGCAAAGCGCCCCTGAAGCGGGTAAAAATGGGATACGGCGGGGAAAAATAATAGTTGGGCTGTCCGGTACAAGTTATTGGCATGGTCGTTGCTAATAAATATTGGTAATGTGCTCATTTATTAATATACAGCAAGAACAGGAGTGATTATAATGGCCAGGGCAGCCTCCAATTTTGATGATAACAAAATTATGGTTAAAAAACAATGGTGTAAGGGTTGTGGTATCTGCGCCGCATTGTGCGGCAACAGTGTGCTGCTGCTGGATGCCCGCAGCCGCGCCGTGGCGGCCAAGCCGTCGGCTTGCACGGGATGCGGGAAGTGTGAAGACCATTGCCCCGAACTGGCGATAACCGTAAATCGCCCTGCGATAAGAGCCAAGTTCGCGACACACCCCGGCGCGACGCACCGGACAGTCGAAGTTGGCGGATACGGCGAAGCGGCACGCGCGTAACCCGGTGTTTAAAATAGTGCAAATAAAGGGAGGGTGCCGGGTATGAGTCGAGTTGTCGAGCTGGCCCGGTTGATGCAGGGAAACGAAGCCGTGGCCGAAGGCGCCCTGGCCGCCGGCGTGCGGTTTTTTGCGGGCTATCCCATCACGCCGTCCACCGAAGTGGCGGAAATAATGGCTGAAAAATTACCACGCTTGGGCGGGAAGTTTATCCAGATGGAAGACGAAATAGCCGGCCTGGCGGCAATTATCGGCGCCTCGCTGGCGGGTGTCAAGGCCATAACGGCAACCAGCGGCCCCGGGTTTTCGCTGATGCAGGAAAATCTCGGCTTTGCCGCCATGGCGGAAGTGCCTTGCGTTATTGTCAATGTGCAAAGAAGCGGACCCAGCACCGGTATGCCGACCGCCCCGGCCCAGGGTGACGTGATGCAGTCGCGCTGGGGCACCCACGGAGATCATCCCATTATAGCGCTAAGCCCGGCATCGGTCAGAGAGGCTTACGATCTGGCGGTGCGGGCGGTCAACCTGTCGGAAAAGTACCGGGTGCCGGTAATATTGTTGATGGACGAAGTAATCGGACATCTCAGGGAAAGGGTTGTTTTGCCCCTGTCGGACGAACTGGAAATTATCAACCGGCGGGAACCGGTGGAGGCGCCCGCCGATTATTATGCCTACCGGGCCGACGAGACCGGAGTGCCGGCCATGGCTAATTTCGGCCAGGGATACCTTTACCATGTCACCGGGCTGGCCCACGACCAAAAAGGCGCTCCCACCAATGATCCCAATGTTGCGGAGCAGTTGCTGCTGCGGCTGCATGATAAAATATACAATAAGCTGGATGATATAATTACCGACGACCGGCGACATATTGAAGACGCCGAGGTGGCGGTCGTCGCTTACGGCGCCACGGCGCGACCGGCCAAACAGGCCGTAAAGGAAGCGCGCAAGCGCAATATAAAGGCCGGGCTGTACCGGCCCTTGACTTTGTGGCCCTTTCCGGCCAAACAGGTTGAGGAGTTGGCTGAAAAAGCGCACACCATCATTGTGCCTGAGATGAACCTGGGGCAATACCGGCTGGAAATCGAGCGGGTGGTCCGGGGTCGCGCCGCGGTGCAAGGCGTCAACCGGGTTAACGGTGAATTGATTCCTCCGGAAGAAATACTTGCCGCCATCCTGGAGGTGGTTTAAATGATGGAGGAGCTGGAACGCTATCTGCGGCTGGACAAATTCCCGCACATGTGGTGCCCGGGCTGCGGCAACGGGATTGTGTTGGGGTGCATGCTCAGGGCCGTCAGAAAGCTGGATCTTGACCACCACCGGACCATAATAGTGGGTGGTATCGGGTGTTCTTCACGGGCGGTGGGGTACCTGAACTTCAATACCCTGCACACCACCCACGGCAGGGCGCTGGCCTTTGCCACGGGCGTCAAGCTGGCCCGCCCCGAATTGCATGTCATAGTGGTTTCCGGGGATGGCGACGCCACGGCTATCGGCGGCAACCACTTTATCCACGCCGCCAGGCGCAATATCGACCTGACCCTGGTTCTGTTCAACAACAGCATATACGGGATGACCGGCGGCCAGTATTCGCCGCTGACCCCGGCGGGTAAAAAAGCCACCACCGCGCCGTACGGCACCATCGAGCCGGGGTTTGACGCCGCCGAATTGGCCCGGTCGGCCGGGGCGACATTTGTGGGCCGGGGAACAACGTACCATACCCGGATATTAACCGACTTGATCGCCGCAGGCGTTGAAAACAAAGGCTTTAGTTTAATTGAGGCCATTGCCGCGTGTCCGACGGCCTTCGGCCGGCGGAACAAGATGAAAGGCGGCGCCGAAATGCTGATCCAGCAGAAGGAGAATGCGGTGCACGTCAATCGCGCTGCAAAAATGTCCCCGGAAGAGCGGCAAGGCAAGATTATCATCGGCGAACTGCACAGGCACGAAGCGCCGGAATACACCAGCAGGTACCAACAGTTGATCAGGGAGGCGCAGCGGGAAACATAGCGTCTCCAGCGGGCCATTGAAGTCGTGGAAGACATAGCTGACGGGGGTGTTGTCGTGGGCGAGAGGAGAGAATTGCGACTGAGCGGCACAGGCGGGCAGGGGCTTATCCTGGCCGGAATTATTATGGCCGACGCGGCCATCCGGGACGGCAAGAATTCCATCCAGTCACAGTCCTACGGGCCGGAAGCCCGGGGCGGCGCAAGCAGGGCCGAGGTTATTATCGGTGACGGGGAGATAGATTATCCCAGGGTGTCCAAACCCGACGTGCTGTTGATTATGAGCCAGGAGGCCGGTGAAAAGTTTGCCCGGGACCTGGCCCGGGGCGGGGTTATCATTGCCGACTCCACTTATGTTCAGGAATTGCCCTCGGTTGACGGAGTAATATATAAGCTGCCCATAAGCCGGACGGCCAGAGAAGGGGCCGGCCGGGAAATGGTGGCCAACGTGGTGGCGCTGGGGGCGGTGGCCCGCATTACCGGCGTGGTATCCAGGGAAGCGCTGACCGAGGCGCTGTTGTCAAGGATACCCAGGGGCACTGAAGAAATGAATCGCAAGGCCCTTGAGTTGGGCTGGCGGTTGGCTGAAGAAAACGGCGCGTTAAACTAATGCCACAGCGGCGACGCAACTAGCATATTGTTGAGTGTGGCGGGTTTATGATAATATAAACGGAGGTGTAGGCATACCTCCGTTTATAGCGTTTAATCAGCAATGTCCGCCGGGATGAGCGCAAAATAGGAGTGCAAAAATGGTACTTAGACTGATGGAGGCCAAGGAAACCGAACAGCGGGTATCCGACGCCATAGCCGCCGCTCTCGGGGTGGAAGTGGAGATTATCGACGCCGATCTGGTGCGGGTTGCCGGCACAGGCAAGGTTAGAGCCGGGGTGGGCAACAGATTGCTGCGGGGTCTGGTCAACAAGCATGTCCTGCAAACCGGCAAACCGGTTTTTATCAACGAGCCGGGCTATCACCCCATTTGTCTGTCCTGCCCGTTAACCGGCACTTGTTTTTACAGGGCTTATATTGTTTATCCCATCAGTGCTGAAAACAAGGTGATCGGTACCATCAGCCTGGTTGCCTTTGACGATGAACAGAAAAGAACGCTTATGGAAAGAAATAAAACCCTGAGCGATTTCGTGGGCCGCATGGCGGACTTGATAGTCGGCAAAGTGGTGGAAAGTAAAATGATCCGGGAGCGAATTGTCATGGCCAACAGGCTGGAAGCCGCGGTGGACTCGGTTTATGAAGGCGTAATGGCCATTGGTGAAGTGGGCGTCATCACCCATTTCAATCACTCGGCGGAACGCATGTTCAGCATTAAAAAGGAACAAGTGATTGGCAAACCGTTGCAGGATGTTCTTGGCGATAACATGCTGCTGGAAGCCCTCCGGGAAGGTAAGGGTTTTAAAGCCAGAGAATACCTGACGAACTTCCAGGGCAAGCGGCTGCATTTCTGGACCACCGCCAAACCAATCAAGTCGGAAAAGAACGACACCGCCGGCATTGTGGCCACCTTCAAGGATTTCCGGGAAGCCCAGAAGCTGGCCTACCAGATTGTTACCACCCAGGAAATGATGGACTTTAACGATATTATCGGCGTGAGCAAGCTCATCGGCGAGGTGAAAGCCCAGGCCGCCAAAATCGCCCGCAGCAACTCAACCGTGTTGATAGTGGGTGAAAGCGGCACCGGCAAGGAGATTTTCGCCCGGGCCATACACACCGCCAGCACCCACGGGCATAAACCTTTTGTGCCCATCAACTGCGGAGCCATTCCCGAACATCTTCTGGAAAGCGAGCTTTTCGGTTACGAGGAAGGCGCCTTTACCGGCGCCAGGCGGGGAGGTAAGCCCGGCAAATTCGAGTTGGCCAACGGCGGCACAATTTTCCTGGATGAGATAGGAAACATGTCCCTTTACCTGCAGGCCAAACTTTTGCGCGTGTTGCAGGAAAGGCAAATCGAACGGGTGGGCGGCACACAGGTAATGCCCGTGGATATACGGGTGATCGCCGCCACCAACAGCGACCTGCAGGACATGGTGCTGCGCGGGCGTTTTAGGGAAGACTTGTATTACAGGCTCAGCGTAATTCCACTGGTCATACCTTCGCTGCGTGAAAGGCGGGAGGATATTCCCCTGCTTATGGGACACTACATGCGCCGCTTTGGCGGATTGTTGGGCAAAAAGATTGAAAGCTTTAGCGAGGAAGCCATGAAAATGTGCCTGGAATACAAGTGGCCCGGGAATATAAGGGAATTAATCAATGCCGTGGAGTATGCCATCAACCTGGAAGAGGGCAGCACCATAATGCCCGGGAGTTTGCCTCCCCGGATCCGGAACGGCAAAAGGGAACGGTCCATGCCGGTTACCGCCCATGACATAAAGCCCCTTGAACAATTGGAAAAAGAGGCGATCAGCCGGGCTCTGGAACTGTACGGGTGGACCGAAGAAGGCAAAAAACAAGCGGCGACAATGTTGGGCATCAGCCGCGCCACCATATACCGAAAAATTAACAAGTATGATCTGGCTCAGGACAACAGCGAGGAATAAACTCCAAAAAGGGAAAAATAAGAATATTTAACACCGCGAATTTATGTTATAATTGACTACGTACGCGCAGGTATTAAATAACAAACAACTTGAATGCCAATATGAATGTGTTTGGTATTTTGACAAAATATTCGAAATAATATCTGGAGGTGGTGCCTTTTGGAGCATAAAAGTTGTCAAGATAGAGTAGTCAAGCATTTCCAAGAAGATAAGCACCAGGTCGCGCTGGATCGGGCGGCTGAATTAAAGCAGCATATTGAAGGATACAGCGAAGCCGTCAAAAACATACCCACCGGATTCAAATTGGAGGAAGAGTACCGGGCCCGCAAGAAGAAAATACTTGAAGCGCTGGGGGCTTCGGAAGATAATTGGCATGACTGGCAATGGCAGATGCGCAACCGGATTGACGACCTGGAGACGCTGCGCAAACTGATACCGATAACTGAAGAGGAAGCCGGGCAAATACAAAGGGCAAGCGAAAAGTTTCGCTGGTCGGTGTCCCCATATTATGTAAGCCTGATGTCAACCGACAACTCCGACTGCCCCGTCAGGATGCAGGGTATTCCCGGTATCAAGGAATTACAGGATAGTTGGGGTAAAGAAGACCCCATGGCCGAGGAATTAACCTCGCCGGCGCCGCGCATTACCCGGCGCTACGCAGATCGCTTGATTATCAACGTGACCAATCAGTGCGCCATGTTTTGCCGTCACTGCCAGCGCCGGCGCAACATTGGCGAAGTGGACACACCGTCGCCCATGGAAGAAATCAGGGCGGCCATTGATTACATTAAAAACCACGCCGAAATACGAGATGTTTTAATCACCGGCGGGGACCCGCTGACCCTGGCCGATGACAAATTGGACTGGATTTTAACCGCATTGGACCAAATCGAACATGTGGAAATAAAGCGTATCGGCAGCAGAACCCCGGTGACCATGCCGCAGCGGATCACCCAAGAACTTTGCGACATGCTGGAGAAGCACCACCCGCTTTACCTGAATACTCACTTTAATCATCCCAAGGAGGTAACCCAAGAAGCGCTGCGGGCCACCAGAATGCTGGCCAAGGCGGGGATATCGCTGGGCAATCAGGCCGTGCTGCTCAAAGGAATCAACAACGACCCGCATGTGATGAAAAAGCTGAATCACGAATTGCTCAAGATTCATGTGCGTCCGTATTACATTTTTCACGCCAAGGCGGTAAAGGGAACAACTCATTTTGTGCCCACGGTGCAGGAAGGCCTGGAGATTATGGAAAATCTGCGGGGCTATACCTCGGGGCTGGCTATTCCGTGGTACATTATCAACGCGCCGGGCGGAGCCGGGAAAACCCCCATATTGCCGCAGTACCTGCTGTCCATGGGCAGGGATTACGTGCTGATCAGGACCTGGGAAGGAAAGGTGTTCCGCTGCGCCAATGGCAGCATTTGACAAGGTTGCGATCAAATGGCTGCCTATTATAAAAATGAATAAAAAGGAGGATGTGACAGTGCGCACAAAGGGGTTAGTCTTTTTGGTTCTGCTGTTGGCTGTGGCAATGCTGGCGGCGGGATGCGGAGGAACTCAGCAGGCACAGGAGGGAGAAAAAGAACAAGGGGGGAAACAGGCCGAGGAGCAGAAAACCTATAACTATATGATGGCTACCGGTGGAACCGGGGGTACATATTACCCCCTGGGTGGCGCTATTTCCCAGGTATGGAAAGACAATGTTGCCGGGCTGGATGTTACTGTAACAGCCACCGGCGCGTCGGTGGAAAACCTGAGGCTGTTGGCCAGCGGCGAAACACATCTGGCTATGGCCATGAACGGGCCGGCTCAGGCCGCCTGGTTGGGCAAAGGCGATTTTGAAGGGAACCAAATAAACAACATTGCCGCCGTGGGTGTCATTTATCCCGAGGTTATGCAAATAATCGCTCCCGCCGACGCAGGCATCGAGAAAGTGGCCGACCTAAAAGGAAAGCGTGTATCCATAGGGCCGGTGGGAAGCGGCACCGCATCAGCGGCAGTAACCATATTGGAAGCTTTCGGCCTTAATCCGGACCAGGATATACAGAAATTTCAGGATAACTTTGCCGACGCCGCCCGCAAAATAAAAGACGGCCAACTGGACGCCGCCTTTGCGGTGCTGGCTGTGCCGGCCGGTAACGTAATCGACATTACCACTTCCACCCCGGTTACCATCGTGGATATAGACGGGGAAGGGCTGCAGAAAATGCTGGAAGCCGATCCCACCTTCTCGCCGTATGAGATTCCCGGCGGCACATACAAGGGACAGGATGACACCGCATATACGGTATCCCAGTGGGCCGTGCTTTACGTGCAAAAGGAGCTGCCCGAGGATGTAATTTACGAAATGACCAAGGTTATGTACGAAAAAACCGAGGATATTGCCCGGGGCCACGACAGGGGCAATCAGATAACCATAGACAACGCCATGAAGGGCGTCGAACCGGTGGAACTCCATCCGGGAGCCGTTAAATACTACACGGAAAAGGGTTTGATGTAAGCGCGAAACAAATATGAGTGATCATAACAAGAACAAAGTGAATATAATGGGCATCTGCAAGGGTGCTCATTATATCACTTATTGTCTAATTATAATAATTATTGTTTCCATGCTGGCTGCGGTTGTGTGCGCCGGCAAAAATTTTGCGGTTTTTAAAATCAGGGAGCACTTCTCCGGCGATATAGTTTACCAAAGGATGGTCCGGGTGGGCGATGAATTTACGCTGCATTACGTGCATTCCGTGACCAAGCGACCGGTGGACGAAGTTTTTAAAATCGACAACCGGCATGAATTAGCTTTGGTGGAAATGCGCTACGATTCCTTCGGGGCCAACTTGCCGGTGGGTTCCGAACTGTTGTCGGGTGAGAAAACAGATTTTATTGTAGAAAAAGATTTTTACCGTATCAGCTATCAAAACCGCAAATTTGATGTGGTCCCTTTGCGGGTTGGACAAGTGATAGCCGACCATGCCGTAAAATTTGCAGACGGCCCCAAGGTACGCCTGCTGGATATTACGCAGGGCGGTGAATATATAGAGCTTTACGTTGAGCCGCTGATTAACTGACAATAAAGAGGGGAATCATGTCGGATATTAAGCAAAATGCCTCCGGTGTCGAGAACAAGAGTCTTGTCGAAGCGGTGCTGGAAAAGTATGACGCCGCCAGTGCCTACCGCAAAAAGATGCCGCAGTTTTGGATATGGACAATTTTCGCCATATCCATAACCCTCAGCCTTTTTCAGCTGTACACGGCGGTGTATGGAACCCTGCCTTCCAACCAGCAAAGAGGCTTTCACGTTGCCCTAGCTCTGGGGATAATATTTTTGTTATACCCCGGAAATAGAGACAGCGGGGGTAAAATCGGTCCGGGCACACACATAAGCACATTACTGCTGCTGGGAGTGGTGGGTTTAATTTACCTGCGGGAAGAGATCGGTTGGATTACCGCCCTGGCGTCGGCGACGCTGTTGCTGTTCTTCCACTGGTCCAAGGTTTATCCCCGCAGCTACGCGGGTATTCCCTTTTGTGATGTTTTAATCGCCGCCACCGGTTTAACCGTTGGCTTGTACCAGTTTTTCTTTTACGAGCAAATTACATACCGGGTGGGCATGTATAACGACATGGATTACTTGATGTCGGCCATGGGTGTCTTGATAGTGCTGGAGGCATCCAGGCGGGTCATCGGGATGCCCATTATGGTGGTGGCTTCGGCCATGCTGTTTTACGCCCATCTGGGGCCGGTTTTGCCCGGCTTTTTACATCACGCCGGCTTCAGCGTGGAGCGGGTTATTTCCCACTCCTTTCTCAGTATGGAAGGTATATTCGGCATCCCCATTTCCATTTCCGCCACGTTTATTTACCTGTACATGTTATTCGGGGTAATACTGCAAAGAACCGGATTGGAAAGGTTTTTTAGCGATTTGGCCATGTCCCTGACCGGCTGGATGACCGGCGGCACGGCTAAAGTCGGCGTGCTGACCAGCGTGTTTTCCGGCATGATTACCGGCAGTTCGGTGGCCAACACGGTGGGCAACGGCGCTTTCACCATACCCATGATGAAACGTTCGGGTTATACTCCAGAATATGCCGCGGCGGTGGAGTCTGCTTCATCCACCGGGGGCCAAATCATGCCGCCCATTATGGGTTCGGCCGCCTTTTTAATGATCGAGTTTACCGGCCTGCAATACCATGAAATAATCAAAGCGGCCATAATACCCGCCCTGCTTTTTTTCACCGGTCAATTTATTGCCGTGCACTATGAATCAAAAAAAATGGGCATCATGGGGGTGCCCCGGTCTCAGTTGCCCAGCCTGGCCGGATTGATTATGACCAGGGGTTATATGCTGGCGCCCATTGTGGCAATCATTGCCGTTCTTTCCAGCGGGCAGTCGGCTATGAAGGCGGCCATGTACGGTATTTACACCGCGCTGGGTATGAGTTTGCTGGCCCTGGCCATAGCTTACGTTTTGGGCAAACATGGTCAATTGCAGGATAAATTGACATTTATGAAATTTTTGCATATTTTGGCCGATGGAGCCAGGACGGCCCTGCCGGTTATAGCGGCCTGCGCCGCCGCCGGTATAATCGTGGGAGTGGTCACCTTAACCGGACTGGGGTTAAAAATTGCCGGGGGCATACTGGACCTGGCCCAAAATAAATTGATATTAACCATGGCCTTTACCATGGTGGCCAGCCTTATTTTGGGCATGGGCCTGCCCACCACCGCCAATTACGTGATCACCGCCACCATGGCGGCGCCGGCCCTGCTGGCCTTTGACAGTGTGCCGGTGATAGCCGCGCACCTGTTTGTATTTTATTTCGGCATCGTGGCCGATATTACACCGCCGGTGGCCCTGGCGGCTTATGCGGGTTCCGGGCTGGCCAACAGCAACCCGTTCCGAACCAGCATTCAAGCCGTGAAAATTGCCGTGGGAGCATTTCTTATCCCGTATATATTCGTACTGGAGCCGTCATTGCTGCTGGAAGATGTGGCCCTGTGGGCATTTGCTCTGGCCATCATATCCGCCATGACGGGGATGGTTTGCCTGAGCACTTCTTTGGCCGGCTTTATAGACAAGAAACTTGTGATACCGGAGAGGGTATTACTTATAATAGCGGGCTTGAGCCTTGTTTATCCGCACCTGTGGTCCGACGTGCTCGGCTACATTATATTCGCAGTTATTTTCGTGTACCAGAAAAAAAGCACCTGGAACAAAAAACAACCTGTTTCCGCGGCTGGGCTGTAAGCAAACAGGAGAATGTTTTCCTTTATTTTACTTAGTAGCGTCCAGCAATCAATTTACGATATGGGTTAGGTCAAAGAAAAATTATCAAAAATCGCACACAGGGGAAACCTAATGATTGGTAAACTCATTCTCCGGGCTTCCCGAACCCGGGTCGAGATAGCTGGGTGCCGTTAATATGGTGGAGGTGTGCTTTCCTAAAAAATATGAAACATGACATACAGTTGTCATAGTTAAACTGTTATAATTATTATGATCATGATCGTCTTTCCATTGAAATAATACTAGGGGGCTGGAAGGTTGCTTTATGATGCCGGTTATACACCGTCAAATGGAGAAATAGCTGCCTTTATCAATGAACCTGCCCGGTCTTGGTGGCAAGATATAAACATTTTTATACAGGAACGGTTCAGGGTTTCTCCCAAAATAGCTTATAGCAAGTGCGCTGCCAAACCGGGGTGGAATGTAAAATACAGCAAATCAGGCAAATCCCTTTGCACACTGTATCCCGAGGAGCAGAGTTTCACAGCGCTTGTTGTAATTACCCTTGACCTGGAGCCGGTGATTGAAGCCATGTCAGAAGTGCTTGAACCGGTTATCATGGAAATAGTGCGATCGTCCAGGCCCTTTAATGGAACAAAATGGCTGATGATACCTGTGACCAGCAAGCAGGTGCAAGATAATGTTGCGCAGTTGCTGCTGCTGAAGTATGAAATGAAGAGGTCCGGAAAAAAATGATTGAAGAGTTAGGCTGTTTTATAAAAAGGCTTTTTATTAAGCAAATTAAATGCGTATAGAGATATAAAAAGATGGGGTATTAATCAATGAGGCAGGGGGAATCTCTCCGGACCGGGAGTAATGACGAGTTGCCCGGTGTTGGAGAAACCGCAATTGAGATCACAGGTATCAATCACCAGGGCGAAGGTGTGGGTCGCCTGGACGGGCTGGTTGTTTTCGTGCCCGGCACCGTTCCCGGCGAGCGCGTTCTGGTTGAACTGACCGAGGTGCGGCGTAGTTACGCCCGGGGAAAGCTGGTGAAAATAATTGCGCCATCCGGCGAGCGGGTGGCGCTTGGTTGTGCCTTGGCCGAAAGATGTGGCGGGTGCGCCCTGCGGCATGTCGCTTATCCAACCCAGTTGCGGCTGAAAACGGAACTGGTGCGGCAGGTCCTGGCCCGCACCGGGGGAATCACCGGTGCAGTGGTGCGGGACACTATCGGTATGGCCCGGCCGCTGCATTACCGCAACAATATACAGCTAAAAGTGCGGCGAAACGGCGACGGGGTGGAGATGGGCTTTTACGAAAAAGAGTCGCACAGCATTGTCAAGGTGGCGGGTAAAGGGGAATACACCTGTCTTTTGGCCCGGCGGGAACTGAACCGGGTGGCGGAAAAAGTGCAGGCGCTGCTGGGTGAAACTTCTCCCGGCGCGCCGCTGCCCGGAGAAGTGGCCCTGCGCCGAGGCGGCACCGGCGAAATAATGGTTGTTCTAAGCCGGGACACCAACGCGGTTGAGGGTAAAAACAGCCGCAGCAGCTTTAACGCCTTGGCCGGCCAAATTGCCTCCATCCCCGGGGTGGTATCGGTGGTGGAACATGCCCGGCAGCGGTGTAAGAAGCCCGGCGGCCGTTACCATACCCTGGCTGGGCGGGATTATATCATTGACGAACTGGACGGGCTTAAGTTTCGCATCTCCGCCCCCTCCTTTTTCCAGGTAAACCCGGAGCAAACAGCGGTGTTATACCGAAAAACGCTGGAATACTGCGGCCTGCGGGGTGGGGAAGAGGTGGCCGATGCCTATTGCGGCGTGGGCGCCATCACAATATATCTGGCTCGGCACGTTAAGGAGGCGCGCGGTTACGAATTGGCGCCCCGGGCGGTGGCTGACGCCAGAGTCAACGCAGATTTAAATAAGATTAAAAACACCGGCTTTTACGCCGGGGCGGTGGAAAAGGTATTGCCGGAACAGGTGGCCGCCGGCTACCGGCCCGACGTGGTGGTGCTGGACCCGCCCCGGGCGGGTTGCCGCCCGGCAGTGCTGGAAGCCGTGGCCCGGAGCGGCGCCCGGCGGGTGGTGTATGTCTCATGCGATCCGGCCACCCTGGCCCGGGACATTGCCCGCCTGTCCGGTCTGGGGTACCAATTGCAAGAGGTGCAGCCGGTGGACATGTTCCCTCATACCGCCCACGTTGAGACGTGCGTATTGATAACGAGAGTATAAACGGGGGTATCTTGAAAGGCTTGATATAAGCCTTTTGTGTGATTTTATGTTTGAAATCGGAGCGTGAAAAATGTGATTTTTTCGCCATGAGGGAACATATGAAATAGGTTCAAACGCCAGGAGAGAGCGATTTAGATGTCATAGTCTGGCGAGTGGTCAGGATAGATGTCAGGTGTTCGTGAGTGGTCGATATAGATGTTTTGAAAAATCCGAGGTTGTGTGGTCAGGATCGATTTTTAAGTTTGAGATGATAAAATGGTTTCTTAATAGACTAACCAACATGACCAAAATATGCTTATATGTTTATTAGCCATGATGCTGAATGGAAAGATGGCTTCCCTTTAATGGGAGATTAGGAATTTCTACAAATAACAATTTTGCTGGGGATTATTTATAAGGACGGTAGCGGAATGGAAAGAAAAGTAATTGTTATAGCACTTTGTATTGTTGCAGTTATTATTTTTTCTTGCTTTATTTATGTTTTTGAAGGAACAAAAAATGCCGATAAACTTATGTGGGAGTATCTTGAAAAGAAAGGATATTCTCAATCTGAAATTCAAAGCGTTGATGTTAGTCATTCTTTTTTAAACATTATTTTATCCTATAATGAATGGAGTATTGCGGTTGTCTACACCGATGAACCGACGTCGATATATTATTACCATATTAAAAATGGTAATGTTGTTGAAGGCGGAATTTCGGGAACAACTGACAAGGAGGATTTTAAACATTAAGGCGTGGATTATTTATATAATGACTGGAGAGCAAAATGAATAGGAAAACAAAAATAGTAGCAATAGTTTTAATAGCTATCGCCGGATATTTAGTTATAGGTAACCCAATTGTATACATTAATAATTAAAAATTACAAAAATCAGTAAAAAACATTAATGATGAAACAGTGCAACTGAATGATGTTGTTCCCTTTGAGTGGGATGCCTTATATACATTTGGTCCTTATCAAAGCAAGGAAAGCATTGAAGAAATTGTTGGATTTAAAAGTGCTGATATAAAAGAAAACAACATCAATGAAGGAATGGTACATTTACTCTTTGTGAATGACAACAAAGTAGTAGCAAGCATCCTTGGATATGCTAGTAATTTAGGTTATTGTATTGATTTTACGGCAAAAAATTTATGGGAAATATCATTTACGAAAATGCTCAATTCAATATGACAAAAACAGACGATATTACAACACTGACATACATCAAATGAGCATAATATGTAATAAATCAAACTCCACCTCCTTTGGTAGTGTCACATATTAACTCTGAAGGACAGTATTATCAAGATGTATATTGAACAAATAAAGATAAACGGGTATTATTTATAAACAATGCAAAACAATTTAAATTTGGAGGCTAATCATGAAAAAATGGTATGATGAGGAGTACGAATTTGAAATTGAGGTAACAGGATTTCTTCGCAGTGACCACACAGAGCGGTATTGCCGAAACGGCGAGGAAATCGGGGATAAGTATACCTGTACCTATGGCTGTCCGGTAAATACTGATGGACAGGGTATTTGCTCTAAAGTAATGATGATTATGTTTCCAATCATGGAAGCTGTCAGGAGTGGCGGAGATTTAGAGAACATCGGTGGTAATGGCAAATATAGCAAGGACATTGTATGTCCGGATGGTTGCGTTATGTTCAGACTGACGGCAAAGAAATTAGGAAATGAGAATTTTTTTAAGGGTAAGTTTTTCGATTAGTTTGGTTTTGGTTGTACTCAGTTTAATGGTAAGCAAAACGTATAAATTCCCGTTTGTCTATCACTTTGAAGGAGGTGCAGTATGTCTGATAATCCAAGCGTACATTAGCCCTTTCGCCTGGCGTTTAATCTCAAAGCTGGTGCTGTCATAGAGCTGCCGCGGGTATTGTGGCGCAGTCGTCATCAAAGATGGACACCAGGTTGTTTTAGAAATTAACTTTCCCGCCGGAAAGTCCCCGTCCTGAGTCTTCCTTACTTCCGAATCATCCCGAAGTTTAAAATCTTTTTATCTTAATAAATACGGTTAATTATCGGCTGTGGCCCCTTAAGAACAGGATTGTTCATATACCACTACTTATGGTGGTTAAGTGGGGGATTACCAAAATCCCCGAAATTGAGGAGATCGGAGACCACCTGTAGATAATATTTATGCTTACCACTTCTGAAATCCCTTGAAAAATATCAAGTTAAATTCCAATACACTTGACGAACATCGCCTTACACCATATTATATAACTTAAGTAATATAACAC
>JAKSCU010000523.1 GCA_022360435.1 Bacillota bacterium | reverse complement strand
ATTTTATATGTTTTTTTATTGAGCACCCTGGATAACAGTTTAATATGGCTGATTTTTTTATTGGTTTGTACCTGGTCCAGTGACACCGGAGCATATCTGGTGGGCCGCAAATGGGGCAAAAGAAAAATGGCTCCATCCTTAAGTCCCGGCAAAACAGTGGAAGGCGCCGCGGGCGGGGTGCTGGGGAGCTTGTTGGCGGCGGCGCTGGTAGCGGTTTTTTACCGTGAGTTGCCCGAGCTGCCTGTTTTGGTGCTGGGTGTGCTGGTGGGAGTTGCGGCCCAGGTCGGAGACCTGATGGAGTCGGCCCTGAAGCGCCAGGCCGGCGTCAAGGACTCCGGCAGGCTGATTCCCGGGCACGGAGGCATCCTGGACCGGTTCGACAGCATGCTGTTTACAGCACCCCTGGTATACTACTATGTGGGCCTGATCATAAATAAGTTGAGGTGAGCTAGGTGCCGCGAGCGGTGCAGAATATTCTTTATGTGCTGGCGGGAACGGTTACGCTGCTGGCCATATACCTGGCCTTTAAATACGTGTTGCCTGAAGCCTTCGCCTGGCTGAAATTTTTGCTGGTCATATTGTTCCCCTTTCTGCTGGCGGCCATGTTCAGTGTTTTTATGGAGCCGCTGGTGGTTTTGCTGGGCCGGTGGAACAGGTTTTCCAGGGCTGTCACCGTGCCGGTGGCCATGCTGTTGTTTTTCGGCGGCATCGGTTTCATTCTTACCTTGCTTATTTCCAGGTTGATTACAGAGTTAACCAACCTTTCCATGGCGCTGCCGCAAAAACTGGTGCAACTGGAACAAATTATTGACGTTTGGTTTAAGAAAGGGGTGCTTTTTTACGGCACCCTGCCCAAAACGGTAACCGACAACCTGCGGGACACCCTTTATAACATATCGGTTACGCTACAGGAATGGACCACCGACCTGGTGGGCATTCTGTTGCATGTCGTTTCAGGTGTGCCGGGCGCTATCTTGATTGTAATAGTTAGTTTAATCGCCACATATTTTTTCAGCAAGGACCGGGAAAAAATTTCCGCCCTGTGGGTCAAAATAGTACCTGCTCCCTGGGGTGAGAATTCTATTGAAGTCATCCGACAGGTGGCCGGCGCTTTCCAGGCCTACGTGCGGGCGCAGGTGATTCTTATTGCCATTTCCACCTTAATCAGTATTGCCGGTTTGCGGTTGATTGGTATAGAATACGCCCTTACTATCGGACTTATTATAGGATTTCTCGATATGGTCCCGGTGCTGGGCCCGGGCACGATTTACGTGCCTTGGGCTATTTACGCTTTCGTGACTTCGGACATAGTGCTGGGGTTGCAATTATTGATTTTGTACCTGGTGGTCATGGTGCTGCGGGCGGTGATGGAAGCCAAGGTGGTGGCCGTCAATTTGGGATTGCACCCGCTGGCGGTGCTGGTTGCCATGTATATCGGTTTAAAAACAATCGGGGTGCTGGGACTTGTTTTAGGCCCCATTTTGGTTATCGCCATCCAGGCCGCCATTAAGGCGGGCAGAACTTATAAATCGTAAGGGGGAACCGATGAGCAAGTTGGCGATTTTGGGCAGCACCGGTTCCATTGGCCGGCAGGCGCTCCGGGTGGTGGACAGTTTCCCCGGAGAACTGGTGCCGGTGGCCCTGGCGGCCGGTGGAAACAGGGAACTGCTGTTGGAGCAGGTACGCCGGTACAAACCGCTGCTGGCGTACCTGCGCAGTGACGAAGACGCTTGCTGGTTGCGGGACCGGCTGGGTCAAGGAGGGCGAACCGAGGTATGTTATGGCCGGTCGGGATTGTTGGACTTGGCTTCCATGTCCGAGGCCGACACTGTTCTAACCGCGCTGTCCGGGGCCGCGGGGCTGGAGCCCACCGTGGCCGCCGTCCGGGCCGGTAAAAGGATCGCCCTGGCCAACAAGGAAACCCTAGTGGCCGCCGGAAGATTGGTAATGGATGAAGCCCGCCGTCACGGCAGCCAAATAACCCCGGTGGACAGCGAACACTCGGCGGTCTGGCAGTGTCTGGACGGCGCCGAACCCGACACTGTGGCCCAAATAATATTAACGGCTTCCGGCGGGCCCTTCCGTGACATGTCCCGCCGGGAAATGCAAAATGTCACTCCGGCCATGGCT
>JAKSCU010000192.1 GCA_022360435.1 Bacillota bacterium | reverse complement strand
TCGAGCTGGATGAGGCGCGCGATGTCGGCGTTGCCGTTACGGGGGTCGTCAATGGCCTCACCGATCCTCAGTGCCAGGTCGGGCAGACTGGGTAACTCGCAATGCTGAGTATCGAGGTACTCAGCCAGTTGTGAGAATCCTTCGGCTTCGTCCGTGGTCAATGTCGGCCGGGTCAAGGCCTGCCCAGAAGATGTCCTATCCGACTGGCCTGGTGGTCGTGGTACCGCGAGTAATGCGCAAGGTTCGGCTGCGAACAGGCTGATGAGAACCGAGCTGGCCGGTAGGGGATAGCGTGCCAGCGGGGAGTCGGCCTTCAGGTGCAACAAATAGCCGGTATCGGTCTGGATCTGGATACTGCCCTGTTTCAGATAGAGTTGGCGGTCATCGGGCAGTTCTTCGTCGATCACCCCGGGACGGACGTCGATCCAGTCTGCGGACATGGCGAAGTTCGCCAGATCGGCGCGATCCGCGTCGGTGAGTGTTGCCAACGACTGCAGATCAGCGATCTCAACCCGCCGTGGCGTATTCTTGCGACCAAGCCATTTCGCAAACACACTGTTCATCCTTCTTGTCCCGCCCGGTTTCGTGGGTTGAAATGGGTGGGGACTCAATAACGGGTATGCGGTTTGACGCCGTCGTATCGTTCACGTCCCCACGCGATCAAGCGTGTTTTGGGCAGGTGGTTTTGCCCTCGGCTATCGGCCGATATAGGATTTTCTTTATGAATATTCGAATCATTCCCGTTACCGCTTACGCGCAAAATTGTTCTTTGTTGTGTTGTGAAGACACCGGCAAGGCGGCGTTGGTCGATCCCGGGGGCGACGTCGAACGCATTCTCGCGGCGGTGGACGAGGCCGGTGTCAGCCTGGAAAAGATCCTCGTGACCCACGGGCACTTCGATCACGTCGGCGCGGTCGGGCGCATGGCGAGGGAACTCGGGTTGCCAATCGAAGGGCCGCACCAGGACGACCGTTTTCTGCTCGAGACCGTTCCGCAATGGTGTAGCCAAGTCGGTTTCCCGCCCGGGGAGGCGTTCGAGCCCGAGCGCTGGCTGCGCCAGGATGATCAAGTCCGGTTTGGAATTCAGCGCATGTTCGAGGCCCTCTTCGCCATCGGTGGCGCAGTCGACGTCATAGCCG
>JAKSCU010000503.1 GCA_022360435.1 Bacillota bacterium | reverse complement strand
TACAGCTGTACTGGTAATTTTAATCTGGATGCAATCCGCTATTAAAGGTTATAAAGGTTTGCAATTCATTAGCTCATTGGGAGTTCCCGCTGCGTTAATCCTATCTTTATACGGTGTTACGGCAGTATATAATGAAACCAATGGATTTATGGGTTTATTGGAGTACGTACCCAAAGAACCAATTACATTTACCGCCGCCACTGCTTCAATCATCGGGGGATGGGTTTTCGGGGCGACCATTACGCCGGATATATGCCGATTTGCCAAATCCAAACTTCATGTCGTGATTGCAAGTATCGTCGCTTTTGTGATTGGATGTTTCGGTTTGCAATTTGCAGGCGCTTTAGTCGCAATAACCACCGGTTCCGGTGATTTTACCGTGGCTATGGCTTCATTGGGATTAGTGTTGGTCGCGTTCTTTGCTGCAATATTCTGTTTATGGACTACCCAGGATAATAATATTTACGGCGCCAGCCTGGCTATGCAAAATGTAATCAAAGAGACAAAATATTATGGCAAAATTAAACATAAACATATTGCTATCACTATTGCAGGCTTGGCTGCGGTATTTGCTGCAGGCGGCATTTACAGCCATATATTGCCTGTAATTAAATTCCTTTCTTTGCTTATACCTCCGGTTCCGGGAATTATTATAGCGGAAGAGTTTTTTGTCAAACGGCCTAAAACAGAACAAAGAGTAAATATATCTGCTTTAATAGCCTGGTTTATAGGTGGTGTTGCAAGCTATTTTGCTCTTACAAACAACTTTTTTGTGCCGCCTGTCATTGGAATAGTTGTTGCGGGTGGCGTATATGTGTTATTAAATTTTAATAAACAAACGGTTGATGCGCAATAAAGGGCCGGTACGTAAAATTATAACAAAACCCGTTCCCATGGCTTAGCTAATTTTTAAATTACTTTAGTGATTATTTCAACTGGGAGTGGTCAATATTGGCAACCATGGCGGTTACCAACATCGGTACCATAGTCAGCGGCGACATCGACAGACCCGTGCTGGAAGGGGACACTATTCTGGTTGTTGACGGCCTGATAGACAGTATCGGTAACAGGGACATACTGCGGGGCCTCAAGCCGGACCTGGCGGTGGACGCCAGGGGAACCACCGTGATTCCCGGACTTATCGATTCACACGCGCACCCTGTTTTGGGTGATTATACTCCCCGACAAAAGAGCCTTTATTACCTGGACAGTTCTGTGCACGGCGGGGTTACCACCATGATTTCAGCCGGCGAGCCGCATACTCCGGGGAGGCCCAAGGACCCGGCCGGGGTTAAGGCTCTGGCGGTTTTAATCTGCAAATCGTTCCAAAACTTCAGGCCCAGCGGTTTGAAAATACACGGCGGTGCGTTAATTTTAGAAAAGGGGTTGGAAGAAAAAGATTTCGCCGAACTGGCCGCGCAGGGCGTCTGGCTGGTGGGTGAGATAGGCCTCGGCGGTGTCAAGGATCCCGCCGAGGCGGCGCCGATGGCCGAATGGGCGAAAAAAAACGGCATGAAAGTGGCCATGCATACCGGCGGCACTTCGATACCAGGCAGTTCCACCGTCACCGCCGAAATGGTGATGCGGGTGTCCCCGACGGTGGTATCGCACGTCAATGGGGGCACAACGGCGATTTCCCCGGCGGAGGCGGACAAATTAATCGACCGGTGTAATCTGCCGCTGGAGATAGTGCAGTGCGGCAACCCCAAGATGGCCGATTACGTGGCCCGCAGGCTGGCTGCAAAGGGTCAACTGCACAGGGTGATCGTTGGTAATGACGCGCCGTCGGGTTCGGGCATTATTCCCCTGGGTATTTTGAGAACCATCGTGCAGCTTTCCTCCATGTCGCATGTGCCGGCCGCCCAAGCCGTGGCCATGGCCACCGGCAACACCGCCGGGGTTTATGGCCTGAATACTTCCCTGATTGCTCCGGGCCGGGAGGCCGACCTGGTCGTTATTGACGCGCCCGTCGGCTCTGTGGGACGTGACGCGCTGGAAGCCGTCGAGGCCGGCGACATTCCCGGTGTGTCCATGGTTATAATTGACGGGGAAGTCCGGGTCGGAAAAAGCGGAAACACTCCCCCGGCCAGGCGGCAGGCCGAGCTAAGGTAAATAAATCGGGGGGACCGGCAAATGATTGAAATAGACATGGACAAATGCAGGGGCTGCGGGCTTTGCGAGCAAAACTGCCCTACCGGGGCAATGACCGTTGTAGATGAAAAGGCGGTGGCGGAGGAAACAAAGTGCGTCGGATGCGGCGCCTGCTTACACGTTTGCAAATGCCAAAGCTTGACCCGTATTGACCGCGCTAAACCAGGGGCTGTCAGGTGCGGGTCTTGTCCCGTTCAGTGTAAAATTGAAAACGGTTTTTATGGCGCCTGCCGGCGTTATATCAATGCCGGCGGTAGGCTGCTCAGAAACAGGCCGCTGGTTATAGAACCCGTTGCGGATTACCGGAGTCGCCCGGAACTGGAGCGACCGTTGGTTACCGGGGTGGGAGCCGGGTCCACATACCCGGATGGCAAGCCCGCGCCTTTCATCGTTATGGATACTGTTGGCGGCATTGACGTGGTCACCGTGGTTACCGAGGCTCCCCTGAGCTATAGCGGGGTTAAGGTAAAAATAGACACCAATTTCCATATCGGCAGGGAAGGCGCCAGGGTGCGGCGTGACGGCCAAGTGGTGGGGCTCGTGGAAACCGAGGAATACGGGTCCAAGATTTTGGCGGTCGGCGGGGCCAACCTGCTTACCGGGGAGTCTGGTTTTATTGTGGCTCGGACCATAGTGGAAATATGCAACGGGGAGCGGGTAACCCTGAAAGTGGACCGGGGTGCCCGGTTGGAAATACAGGTGGGCAAGCCCCCGGTAATAAACGGGCGGTTGGACGGAAAAATGCGAGTCGGCTGCGGCAGCGCCACAGTGGGTATGTTTGCACGGCAACTGGCTGCAGTAGTGGACGAAGCCATAATTCTGGACCATCATGTGGTGGGTCTTTTGTCCGAGCATGTCGCCGGCGCGGAAGCGGGGCTCAAGTGGAGCGGTGTGGCGCCCAACGCGCGTAAAAGCACCCGCGGTCGCTATTTCGGCGAATATGGCGAGGGGTGGGGAGGCACCAGCATCCATAATCCGCGGGAAGCCATCAAGAATGTGGACATGAATGTGGCCAGCCCGGGGATAAAAATATTGGTTACCGAGACTACCGCCCGGCAAGTGGCTTTGTTTACGGTCACGCCCGAGGGCGAAATAGAGGAGATACCGCTGACCGCCGAGGTAATCGAAGTGGTGGAATTAATCGGTTCGAACTGTGAAGATGCAAGGGTGTCAGCTTTATATACGGGTGGAACCGGGGGCAGCGCCAGGGCCGGTGTGTGCGATTATCCCGTCAAACTGACCCGGGCCGTCCATGCGGGTGAAGCCAAACTGACCGTCGGCGGGGCGCCGGCTTTCGTACTTCCGGGTGGCGGCATCAATTTTATGGTCGACGTGGAGAAGATGGTGCCCAAAGCTTTTGCCTGGGTGCCCACCCCGGCCACGGTGGCGCCGGTGGAATATACCACCAGCTTGGAAAAATACCGGGCCATTGGGGGCCATACAAAAAACATAATCAGGAGGGACAAAGTTGGAAAAGGGGATAGAGATTAGAAAAATATACACAATGGTTGAGGAAATACATGCCGATGGTCTGAAGAAACTGGAGAAACCGGTTCGGAAAGCGGCAGCGGCGGCGGTTTTCAAAAATCCCTTTGCCGGCGTGTACCAGGAGGACCTGGCACAGTTATCCGATATGAGCGAATCATTGGGGAAAATGCTGACCCCAAAAGCGGTAGCAGCGCTGGGCCTGGAACCTTGCGGGGTACACAGTTATGGCAAGGGCGCCATTGTGGGCGAAATGGGGGAATTGGAGCACTGCGCCGCCATTTTACATCCCGGGCTGGGCAGGCCTGTGCGGGAAAATGTGGGCGGCGGCAAGGCTATAATCCCCTCGGCAAAAAAACTGGGGTGTCCCGGAACCGCCCT
>JAKSCU010000574.1 GCA_022360435.1 Bacillota bacterium | reverse complement strand
GAAATCAGGGACATAGAGGAAAAGAGCAGGGATGTAATGCTAACTGTGGAAGATGTGGCACACGTAATTGAGTCCTGGACCAGGATACCCGTTCAAAGGCTTACAGAGGTCGAGACCGAGAAGCTTCTGAACCTGGAGGAAAGACTGCACAGGAGAGTTATAGGACAACACAAGGCGGTTCAAAGTCTGTCAAAAGCCATACGCAGGAACAGGGCAGGATTCAGGAAAAAGAAGAAACCCGCATCGTTTGTTTTTGTCGGGCCTACAGGTGTGGGTAAGACTGAGCTTGTAAGAGCCCTGGCGGTTGAATTGTTTGAAAGTGAAGAAGCACTTATCAGACTGGATATGTCCGAATACATGGAAAAGCATGCCGTTTCCAAGCTAATTGGTTCGCCTCCGGGTTATGTCGGCTATGATGACGGGGGACAGTTGACGGAAAAAATAAGGAGAAAGCCCTATTCCGTTATACTTCTTGATGAAATAGAAAAGGCCCATCCCGATGTATTCAATATGCTGCTCCAGATACTGGAGGACGGCAGATTGACTGACAGCCACGGCAGAGCAGTGAATTTTGAGAATACCATAATTATCATGACTTCAAATGCGGGCACCACATTGAAGTCCAACGGCATAGGCTTTAACAACGACGGATACACTGCTCTTGAGAACAGGGTACATGACGTACTGAAGGAAACCTTCAGGCCCGAATTCCTTAACAGGCTGGATGAGACAGTAGTATTCACAGAACTGGCAAGAGATGAGCTCAAACTTATTGTAGAACTTATGGTAAACGAAGTTACGGACGATGTTAAAGCGAAAGGAATGACCATTGAAGTTACCGATGCCGCTAAGGAGTTCCTGCTTGACAGGGGACACCATTCAAAATACGGAGCGAGACCTTTGAGAAGAACCATACAGAAGTACATTGAAGATGAACTCAGTGAACGCTTCCTGAAAGGTAGTTTTAGGGAAGGCAGTAATATAGTGGTGGACTGCAGGGATGAAAAAATAGTCTTCAAATAAATACGTTTTGTTGAAAAGTACTTAGGGAGTCGCACCCTAAGTACTTTTTTTTGGTGTGCCCCGCGTGGGCGGTAGCTATCGCTATTTTGTGGTCTTTTATTTACAACAAGCAGTGGGGTTTGCTTAATAATCTATAAGTACTT
>JAKSCU010000302.1 GCA_022360435.1 Bacillota bacterium | reverse complement strand
CCGTGTTGAGGCGGTGGGCGTCGATGTCACCGGGTTTAAACCGGGTGATAAAGTGTTCGGCGATTTTGACGGTTACGGCGGGTTTGCAGAGTATGCCTGCGGCCCGGCCAGCGCGCTGGCGTTAATGCCGGATAACGCGTCATTTGCCGAAGCGGCCGCCATGCCCATCGCCGGGCTTACCGCACTGCAAAGCCTGCGCGACCGCGGCCGGATTAACGCCGGGCAGCAGGTGTTGATCAATGGTGCATCGGGCGGTGTCGGCAGTTACGCTGTGCAGATCGCCAAGGCGGAGGGGGCCATTGTTACCGGGGTTTGCAGCACGCGCAATGTGGAACTGGTGCGATCGTTGGGCGCCGATCATGTTATCGACTATACCGAGGAGGATTTCACCACCGGCGCAAAGAATTACGATATTATTTTAGAGGCGGTTGGCAATGTGCCGCTGGCCGGCATTAATCGCGCCCTAAAACCCAATGGCGTTGCGGTAATCGTCGGTGTCACATCGCTGTGGCGCGTGCTGCACATTGCATTGTTTGGAGCGCGCATCGGCAAACAACAGGGCAAGTCCATCGCCATGATGCTGGCCGATATTAAACAGGATGATCTCAACACACTCGGTGAGTTGTTTGCCGCCGGCAAGATCAAGTCGGTGATCGATAAACGCTATCCCTTCGACGCAACCGCTGAGGCGATCGCTTATCTGGAAACGGGCCGGGCGCGGGGTAAGGTCATTATTGATATTGCGGAGGCGGATACTGTTTAGCCATCTCCGGCATCGGCATCTGCAAGGTATCGGCACCGGTATCGCCAATGTTACCGTGATGAGTCTGGTGGCGCACTGGTTTGCGCCGAGCTATAGAGGGCGCGCCGGCGGTGTTATGATTATTGGCAGTGGCTTGGGGATTGTCGCCAGCGGGCTGTTGGTGCCGTGGCTCAATGCCAATTGGGTGGCGACCGGTTGGCGGATTGGCTGGGCCGTTTTTGGTATCACCGTGTTAATCGCAGCGGCGCTTGCCGCGCTGTTTATCAGGAACCGCCCCCGCGAGATGGGTTTAGATTTTTACGGCGGCAATAGCGGTGGCGGGACCGGCCGCCAAGCAACGGCAACAGCGGCAACCACCAGCAATACACGGGTTATTGTACAGATCGGCGCTTTGTATTTTATGTTCGGTTGCAGTTATGTTATTTATGCCACCTTTATTGTAACGACTCTCGTTGAGCAATATGCCTTCACCGAAGCCAGGGCGGGACTGCTGTGGATGGCGGTTGGCATTTTAAGTATTTTTTCCGGTGTGTTATTCGGTGGTGTTTCCGATCGTTTCGGACGCAGGGCCGGCCTTATCAGTGTGTTTGTTACCCAGACGGTCGCCTATGTGCTGGTCGCCTCGGAATCGGGGCAGGTGTCGCTGTTGCTGTCGATGCTGTTGTTCGGCATTTCCGCGTTCAGTATTCCCGCCATTATGGCCGCCACGGTCAGCGATATATTGCCGCCGGTGGAGGCGGGCAAGGTGTTCGGTTATGTCACTTTTTTCTTTGCCATCGGCCAGATAACCGGACCGGCGGTAGCCGGTTATCTGGCTGAGATCAGTCAGTCATTTACGTCGAGTTATTGGTTGGCGGCGATATTGACGGGTTGTGCCATCGGCCTGGCAGGTTTGCTTAGGCCGCCGACTGCGGATTGACTGCGCTGTGCTGGTACTATATGCGTGAGAGTAGGCATGACTGACTCCGACAACGCATTTATCCGCGACTGCTGGTACGTTGCCGGTCACGGTGGAATACGCTGCGCTATTCCACCCTACGTAGGGCGGATTAATAATCCACCACAAGCCGGCAGCCTCTCTCCGTTAATACCATTACAAGGCCAATAATAACGGCGGCATTTTATAGCTACTGTCGGACAGCGCCCAATCGTTGCCGTACAGCGTCAGCGACCAAATACTGTCAGGTCTTTCTTGTTTCGGATATTGCATCCAGGATATCCTGTGTCGATGCCTTCACGTCAATGCCAGGTACATCAAACGGTGATGAGGAAATTGGCTTTGCAATGACAGTAAAAGTTTTACCATCTCGCCGCTTAATCACCACCT
>JAKSCU010000500.1 GCA_022360435.1 Bacillota bacterium | reverse complement strand
GTTTTCTCCGGCCAGTGCGACTGCTGGATGCACCTGCACCGAGCCAACGAGGGCACTTCGCTAGTCCTTGATGGCCAGGGCTCGACACTGCTTGCCGAGGGTCAGCAGATCCAGGTGACGAAGTACGCCAAGACGCTCTCGCTGATCCAGAACCCTGAGCTGAGCTACTGGACGATGCTGTCGCACAAGATGCACTGGGCGGTGCGTCCGAGGCGGGTGTGACCCTGGCGAGTCAAATCGAAAGCAGTCCTTGCAACGCTGGTGCGCGCGGTGGGTATCCCCCGGCAGGTAAGACACCTGCTGCAATGAAAGGCTCGGCCATGCGTTGTCCAGCTATGAATCGCTTGATCCGCCTGCCGATCGCGTTCTGGGTGTTGCTGCTGGCGCTGCTCTTCGCGGCTAAGTTAGCTTTGGCGGAGCCGTACAAGGCGGAGGCAGGGCCGTATGACGTTTCGACGTTTCTTGTAGATCTGCAAGACGAGCAGCGTGACCGCACGGTGCCGATCAAGGTTTATATCCCCCTGCAGTCGGTCGGACCCAGGCCGACCGTGCTCGTCTCTCACGGCCTTGGCGGGACACGCGAAGGGCTGAGCTACCTGGGCAATCATTGGGCGTCGCACGGCTATCTCTGTATCCATATGCAGCACGCCGGCAGCGATGACAGCGTCTGGCGGGATGTCCCCGCGAAGGACCGGCTCAGGGCGATGCGGCAAGCGGCGGGTACACCGAGCGTCGCCATCGATCGGGCGAAGGATGTACCGTTTGTCCTCGATCAGTTGACGCAGTTGAATCAGCAGGAGGGCAGCAAATTCAACAGCTTGATCGACATCGAAAAGGTCGCGATCGCCGGCCATTCTTTTGGTGCCTGGTCCACCATGGCGGCGGGTGGCATGACCGTTGGCGGCAAGCTCGGCAAGTCGTACGGCGACGAGCGGATCAAGTGCATCATTCCGCTCTCTCCGCCTGTCGCGAAGAAGCGGCAGCGCAAAGCGACCTACAGCTCGTTGGACGTCCCGGCCCTGTTCATGACCGGCACGCTCGACACCAGCATGATCAACAGCACCACCGCCGAGGAGCGGCTGATCCCGTACCAGATCATGCCGGGCGTCTCCGAGGGCGGGGCCCCCAAGTACCAGATCAATTTCGACGGCGCCGACCATATGACTTTTTCAGGCGAGACCCGCCGCAGGCTCCGCGGTAAGGTGCCGCTGGAGGACAACAAGGCTTTCCACAGCATCATCCTGCAGAGCACGACCGCGTTTCTGGATGGCCATCTGTTGGGCGACGAAGACGCGGTCAAATGGCTCAACGAGGGTGGGTTTGTTGAGCTCGTCGGCGAGCGCGGCGAGGTCGAGATGGATACGCGATAGCGATCAATCCTGATTTTTCTTGCCGCCGAGCACGCCCGTTAGGAAGAGGATCAGCAGGACAATGCCGACGATTGTCAGTGGGCAGACGGTCAGGATCAGGATCTCCTGCCAGCCAGGCATGCCAAAAGCGAGGCTACTCAAGAGGGGGTGATGCGCGTTAGTCGTCATCGTCGTCTCCAAAGAGTTGCTTGATTGCCGAATCCTTCGCGGCCTTTTCTTCACGCATCGCAAGCACCGCCTCGAGTAACTCTGCGTCTGCGGGGTGGGTGAGCTTCATGTTCAGTGGGTCGCCCTCAACGATGTAGACCTCGTGCCCGGCCCGCTCGGCGGCACTCGCGTCGTCGGTAATTCCTTCCGAGTTCTCGCCGCTGATCGCTGCGTAGGCGTCCGAGATCAGCTGCCGCTCAAACACCTGCGGCGTCTGTACGCGGCAGAGGTCGTGCCTGGGGACGGTCTCAAGGATCGGGCGGGCGCTTGCGGTGGGTGACATGGGGCGGTCGAAAATCGCGTCGAGCAGGTCCTTGCCAAGGTTGGACGTATCGGCCGCACCGGCACGTTTGACCGTGTCGCCCATGGGCAGCCCCGGCAAGGCCGCGCCGAGTTTTTCAGCAGCCCCAAAGACACGATCGATCATGGCGGTCGACGTGCACGGCCGGGCCGCGTCATGTACCGCGATATGGGTTGCGTCGTCGGCGATGTGCTTGAGCGCGAGCTGAACGGTCTCCCACCGTTCGGCTTCGCCGCCAGCGATGAGCTTGACGCCGAGGAAGCCAAGCTGGTCCGCCCAGCGGAATTTGAAGTCGTCGAGCCTGCCCGGGTGCACCGCGAGTATGATCTGGCCGACGTCGGCCCGGCCGTGGAACAAGTCGATTGTTCTCAGGAACACCGGCTTGTGCCGCAGCTCAAACTCGATCTTGCTGGCCGAGGCCCGGTCGCCTACGGCGAACCGGCTGCCCAGCCCCGCGGCGGGGAGGATGACGGTGGTGTTCATCATGCCCGGTGTTATAGATGCAAACGCAACTTATTTCACTACCAGCACGCGCGGCATCATGACCAGGACCTGT
>JAKSCU010000499.1 GCA_022360435.1 Bacillota bacterium | reverse complement strand
CTCGACGAGATTGTAGATAGCCCTTTATCTCCCCTTGTCGCATCTCTATTCATAATATCGGTTTGATTACATGCAGGCCAGCCGTCGCTCTTATGTTCGACTTTCTCGGATTGGACGACGAGGCGCGGCGGGTCATGTCGTCGATCGAGCGCGTCGTAACGGGAGATCGGAGCGGCCTCACCCCTCGCGGCCCCCCCGATATGGGCGGAGGCGGCACGACCACCGCGGTCGGCGACGCCCTGATCGCGGCGCTGGAGGGCGGCGCCTAAGGGACGTAGCCCATCCCGTCGTGCCGTCCGGTGGTGAGCGGTACGCGAACGATTACGCCCGAGGGAGCGCATCGCGAGACGTCCTTCGATGTACCGGTGCGCGGGATTCACCGCGCGCTTTTGCGCGGCCTCTCGCTCAATCCGCCGGGGTTACGCTACTCGCCCCGGCGGAGGAGTGGTCGACGCGGGGATTCCCTCGATAGGTGACGTCGCTCGATCCGCGTGCGGAGACGTCCAGGCTCTCAATCGCCGTGACGTAGATGTCGGCGGAGCCCGATGTATCGACGTCGACGTGCTGCGCGGTCAAGTCGTACGCGTCGAGGTCCGCCGAGCCGCTGAAGTCGAGGGTTAGGTACGTAGCTTCGCCGGAGAGTCGCCCATCGAACGAGCCGGAGGCTGCAACGGTTACGCTCCCGGCGCGGACGTCCATGTCCAGGTCGGTCGAGCCGCTGGTGTCGATACGCAACGATTCGGTTCGGTACTCCTGCGTCGTGACATCGACGGCGCAGCCGACGTCGATCAGCGATATATCGTCGGTAGTGAGTAGATAGCGCAGAGCCGCGGACGGCCTCAACTGAGATCCCCTTTCGGGCTCAATGATGAGTCGATCACCGACGCTGCGAATCGTGAGGTGGCGGTGGATCTCCTCTTGTGCAAGGACGACCAAGCGGCTCTGCGCGCCGTTCTGAATGTGCAGCTCGCCGGTGCCGTTTACCACGACCTTTTGAATATCACCGATTTCATGGTCGACTTAGAGCGGTGGGCCCGAACCGCGCACGCCGATCGAACGACAACCCGGTAAAAGAAGAGTTGTCAAAAGCAGTGCCGAGTTGGGAAGGCCGTTAGGCCATTGCGTTGCCATATAACGCTCCCTTTTTGTGGACTATCCATGATAGAACCGTCGGCGTTGAGCAACAAGTCTAACGTGGACGGGTTGAGAGTAGAATCAAGAAGAAAACGGTGGTGTTCGACGAATCGGAGAAGTCTCAACGAAGGGGATCGGCTGGGTTGGGTACATCCCGTCGGGCGATCGCCCGCAGACGAAACACGGCCCGCGGAAGCGTCGGCTTCCGGGGAGCCGTATGGCGCGAAAGGTCACGTCTTTTTGAGGTATTTCTGATTGTCTATCGCCACCGCCGCCACGATGATGATGCCCCGGGCGATTAACTGCAGCGCCGTTTGCAGGCCGATAAACGTCATGCCGTAGCTGATGATCGTAAACATCAACACCCCGGCGATCGCGCCCGATACTCTGCCGATGCCGCCGGAGAAGGATATACCGCCGACGACGCACGCGGCAATCGCATCCAACTCGTAGCTGAATCCGGTGTTG
>JAKSCU010000496.1 GCA_022360435.1 Bacillota bacterium | reverse complement strand
ATCTTCATATACTAAAATCAAAAACATGTCCACACCGCCGTATATCGTCCGGCGATAAATAGTCAATACGGTTTGTTGGCTGGCGTGTTTCACCTGGTTTCTCAATTATTACCGCCACCGAATAAATCATTGGATTCGTTGAATCCAATTTGTTGTAATGCTGTTGACAAAAAGCCTGGATAATTATAAACTGTGTATGTATAAAATCAATAATCAATTAAATAGTGCTCTTATCCGGAGTGGTGGAGGGACTGGCCCTATGAAACCCGGCAACCGCTTCGTCCCCGCGGCGAAGTACGGTGCTAATTCCTGCAGGAGTAGCAACTTCTGGCAGATAAGAGGTGTTAAGACTTCAAACCTCTTCTGTGCTAGGAAGAGGTTTAATTTTTTCGGACCGAGCACAAATCAAACGGAGGTGTGGTTATGGCAACAGAAAGAACATTTCAGGAAATCAATGAGCGTATCAAGGCGGGCAAAGCCGTGGTGGTAACCGCAGAGGAACTGGTGGCCATGGTCGGGGAAAAGGGCGTGGCCCGCACCACGTCGGAAGTCGACGTGGTCACTACCGGCACATTCGGCCCCATGTGCTCCTCCGGCGCTTTTTTAAACCTCGGGCATTCCAAACCCAGAATTAAAATGCAGAAGGTGTGGCTTAACGATGTGCCGGCTTACGCCGGCATAGCGGCGGTGGATGCTTACATCGGGGCCACCGAGTTGCGGGAAGACGACCCCCTGAACAATAATTACCCCGGAGAGTTCCGGTATGGCGGCGGGCATGTAATTCACGACCTGGTGGCCCGCCGAAAGGTTGTTCTTAAAGCTGTCAGCTATGGTACCGATTGCTACCCGCGCCGTGAGATCGAAACGCAAATCACCATCGACGATGTCAATGAGGCGGTTTTGTTTAATCCGCGCAACGCTTATCAAAACTATAACTGTGCCGTCAACCTGAGCAATAAAACCATTTATACTTACATGGGTGTACTGAAGGGCAACTTGCAAAACGCCCATTACTCCACTTCGGGGCAGCTCAGCCCCCTGCTGAAGGACCCGAGCCTTAAAACCATCGGCATTGGGACGCGTATATTCCTGGGTGGGGCCGTGGGCTACGTGGCTTGGAACGGCACCCAGCATTTCCCTTCCTTTTTGAAGGACGAAAACGGTAAGGAGTTGGGTCCGGCCGGCGCCACCCTGTCGGTCACCGGCGACCTCAAGCAAATGAGTTCCCGCTGGCTGGTCGGCGCCAGCATGCTTGGCTACGGCGCCAGTCTGTCGGTGGGCCTGGGCATACCCATCCCCATTCTCAATGAGGAAATCTGCCGTTTCGCCGCCGCCGGCGATGATGAGCTATACGCTCCCATCATGGATTACAGCGATGCTTTCCCGAACTGCGCGCCCGGCAACCTGGGCTGCGCCAGCTACGCTGAATTAAAGAGCGGGACAATAAAGGTTAACGGCAAGGAAGTGACGACTGCGCCAATGTCAAGTTATCCGCGGGCACGGGAGATTGCCGGCATCCTGAAGGAATGGATAAAGAAAGGCGAGTTTTTGCTGGGCGAGCCTGTGCAGTTGCTGCCCAACGCCGGCGCGGGCATCAAGGCCAATGCCCTGCAGGGTTAACCCATGGAAAAGGAGAATGATAAAATGGCCCCTAAAAAGGTAGTGCTGAGGTTTAGCGCCGATATAGCCGATCAACCCATGATTTACAAGCTGGTTAAAGACTATGATTTGGTTATTAATATATTAAAGGCCAACGTCAACCCCCAGAAGGAAGGCACCATGGTAATGGACATTGCCGGCGAGCAAATTGAAGCGGGCATCAATTACCTGCGCAGCGTGGGCGTGGGCGTGCAGTCCCTGACCGAGGAAATTATCCAGGACGAGGAAAGGTGCACCAGTTGCGGCTCCTGCACGGCCATTTGCCCATCGGGGGCGCTGTACATTGAACGCCCGGATATGTCGGTTCGATTCGACAGCGACCGTTGTGTTATTTGTCATTTGTGTCTCACGGCGTGCCCGGTCCGGGCCATGGAGGTTCGTTTTTGAAGCATGGCGGCGACTATGTTGAACGTACTTACCGGCTGCTGCACCGGCAGGAAGATCTGGTTTTCTTCCGGTTGACGGTTAAGGAGACCGACCTGGACATTGGCGTTCCCCGGGGCAGGATGAGCAAGACGCTGGTGGAAGAGGCCCGGCAGGCGGTATTGGCTGTGCGGTCGCAACTGGAACGGTATATTTTGACCGACCGGGAATTCTTGAGTTCGCTGGAGCCGCGCCATATTGCCCCCGGCGCGCCGGAAATAGCCCGGGTCATGGCCGCCGCCGGCAAGGCGGCGGGCACGGGGCCCATGGCGGCGGTGGCCGGCGCTGTTGCCCAGCACGTGGGAGAATATCTGGCCCGGCGTACCAGGGAAGTGATTGTGGAAAACGGCGGCGATGTGTACATCTGCTCTAAAAAAGCCCGCCGTATCGGGATTTTTGCCGGGTCTTCCCCCTTCTCCAACCAAATAGCCCTGGAAGTGGAACCGCACCGGACGCCGCTGGGGATTTGCACTTCATCCGGAACCGTGGGCCACTCACTGAGCCTGGGCCGGGCCGATGCGGTGGTGATAATGTCGCCCGCGGCGGCGCTGGCCGACGCCGTGGCCACCGCGGCGGGCAACCTGGTCAAGGGTGAGGACGATTTACAGAAAGTCGTGAACTTTGCCCTGGGTATCAATTCTGTCACCGGCGCTCTGGTCATTATGAAAGATAAGCTGGCCGCCGCCGGCAACATAAAATTGACCCCGGTTTAAAGCCCGGGAGTAAAAAAGCGCGCAGAAGAGCGCGCTTTTTGATACTCTCAGGAAAGTATAAAAAACGCCATGTGCTAAAAACACGGCGTTTTTTTCCATCATTCCGTCTCCTGTTCCCGCTTTTTAAACCATTGGAGAGGGTTTAGCTTTTTCCGGTATTTGGTTATCAGTTCCTTGCCCAGTATAATACCGCCAATCCAGAAACACAATTCCCCGCAGATTACCAGCCCCGAAGAAAGGGCTATTTTGGTTCCCACCGCGCTGGGGATAAAAGGCACCAACAACAAACTGCCGTACAAAATCGTCGATAATACAATCAACACAAATCCAAGGACTCTCAGTCTCGATCCGCCCTTTTCGAGCGCGCATTTATTATTTTCAGTGTTGGTCACATTTATTCTAGTCTCCCAACTTTTTGTAAAAAGCATAGAAATCAACTATATATTGTTAGCAATTATAGCAAACTTCGAAATAAATGTCAAATTGAAAGCGAACGGGCAACCCGGTCGCTTTCAATTTAATCAATCATTTGTCGCTAATTTACTTTACGGTCCCGGCCGGCCCATTCTTTTTCGCGCAGTTTGTACTTCATAATCTTTCCGGTGGATGTTTTGGGCAGTTCCCCGAACTCAATTGCTTTTGGCACCTTGAAGCGGGCCATGTTTTCCCGGCAGAAACCGATGATGTCTTCGGCGGTGGGGCTGGCGCCGGGCTTGGGCGTGATATACGCCTTGGGAACCTCGCCCCATTTGGGATCGGGAACGGCGATAACCGCCACTTCCTGCACCTGGGGATGATTGTAGATGACGTTCTCAACCTCCACGGTGGAAATGTTTTCGCCGCCGCTGATGATAATATCCTTCATGCGGTCTTTGATTTCCGCATAGCCGTTGGGGTGAATCACGGCCAGGTCGCCGCTGTGAAACCAGCCGCCCCGGAAAGCCTCGGCGGTGGCTTCGGGCTGCTTGTAGTAGCCCAGCATTACGTTGTTACCGCGCATAACGATTTCACCAATGGTTTCGCCGTCCCTGGGAACAGGTTCCATGCCGGTGGGACTGACGACATCCATGTAAAGGGCCGTGATGTAAGGCACACCCTGACGGGCCTTTATTTGGGCCCGTTCATCCGCCGGAAGTTGATCCCACTGGGTCTGCCATTCACAAATGCTGTGCGGGCCGTAAACCTCGGTCAAACCGTATACCTGGGTTACTACGGCGCCAATGGCCTCCATGTTCTTGATTACGGCGGGGGCCGGCGGCGCTCCCGCGGTCACAACATTGAGCCGGCGTGACATTTTAACGTCTTTGGCGCCGGGGAATGTGGACATGGCAATCAGCACCGTGGGCGCGGCGCATAAATGGGAGATGCCCTCCTCTTCCACCAGGCGGTATATTTCATCCGGGGCCACTTTGCGCAAGCAGACATGGGTCGCGCCCACCGCCGTCACGCCCCAGGTGAAACACCACCCGTTGCAATGAAACATGGGCAGTGTCCAAAGGTAAACGGATTGGGAATTCATGCCTGTTTCCAGCGCCTCGCACAGAGCGTTCAGGTAGGCGCCGCGGTGGTGATACATAACCCCCTTGGGCATGCCGGTGGTGCCGCTGGTGTAATTGATGGTGGCCACCTGGTATTCGTCGTCCACCTCTATTTCCACGGGCTCTCCCGAGCCGGTAGCGATAAATTCCTCGTAGTCCGGGCCGTCGAGGGGCTTATCTTCGCTTAAGTCGCAAATATTGACGTATGTTTCGATATGGGGCAGTTGGTCGATAATGGGTTTAATAAGCGCGGCAAAATCGTTATCCGCGAACAAGACTTTGGAGTCGGAGTGATTGAGAATGTATGCTATCTCGCGAGAAGACAGGCGGATGTTGATGCTGACCAGAGCGGCGCCAATCATTGGCACGGCATAATGCGCTTCCAGCATGGGAGGCGTGTTGGGACAAATGAAAGCAACTTTGTCCCCCTTGCCTACGCCTTTTTTCTTCAAGGCGCTGGCCAAGCGGTTGACCCGGGCGTAAAACTCCTTGTAGCTGTAACGCTTGTCGTTATAAATTACAGCCTCCTTGTCACTGTAAACCATTGCGCTGCGCGGCAGTAATTTAACTGGCGTCAGGACATCGTAATTTACTTTTTGTTCGGGCATGTACAGTCCTCCTCTAGGTTATGTTGGCTTACGCAAGCAGTGCCCCAGGCATTGGCGGCTCAAGCACAGACTCAGACCCGCAAGTCACAAGATTCTGAAAAAACTGCCTAATCCAATATTCTGTTTATTAAGTTTAATCTCCTGCCGGTCAGGTAAAAAATTATTCACCGGCCCATTATAGCAACCTCAATAACGCTTTTTCCGCGGTGACGGCCATAATTCTGTTGCCTTCGTGGTTGAGGTGGGCTTCATCAAGAAAGAAGCGGGGGTCCCCATTGGGCGTGCCGCTGACGCACAGGGGCGTAAAGTAGTCAATCAGTGGAATGGTTTGAGCCGCCGCATACTCCGCCAGCCACTTCCGGTGGCGAGCCAGCCACCCGTTGATGGCCTCCAGACCAAACGGTATGAAACTATTTTGGCCCGCCGGCTCCGCGCATATGGGAGTGGTGATGCCCAGTATGGGCTTGATGTTTCGTTCGAGGCACAACAGCACCATTTGCTCCACCCATTGCCGGGATTCCGACGGTTCAGTTTCCAGCCAGGCGTCATTGGTTCCGCCCAAAATATGCGCGTGGGTAACCGGCCCTTTGCTCAGTTCGTGCCTCAGGCGGCGCAGCATGTCTTCCGTTGTGTCGCCGTTGATGCCCCTGTTCAGAGGCTTGGCCGGAATCTTGCCCTGTAACGCCGCTACCCAGGAATATGCGGATCCATATGGAAAGCCGTAAGTGATGCTGTCACCAAGGCAAAGTAATATGCAGTCATGGTTATTGTTTGGCGGGGCAATCATAACCTTTCACTCCTTAAAACGACGAACTTGCTGATCAACAGTTTTATCGCCAGATATATAACAAGCAGGGCAAGTGCCGCCACAGGCAGCTTGTTGTTCAAGTAGCCGGCGATCAAGTGCCAGTTGTGCCCGAACAGCATGCCAATGGATATGTTGACGGATACCCAAATAATTGTAAACACAAAATCGTAAAATAAAAAACTCAACCATCTAAGCCCGCTTGCCCCGGCCAGGTAGGGAGTTATATTGCTGATCATGGGCACGAACCGCCCGGCGATGATGAACAGCGGCGCTGATTTTTCCAACTGGCGGCGGGCTTGGCTAAGGCTGAAGTTTTTTACGCGCAAGTATTTGCCGTACCGGTCAAACAGCGGGTCGCCCACCCGCCGGCCGATGCCAAAAGCTATTGAGGCGCCCAAATTGAAACCCGCCACGGCAATCAGGAATACGGGGTAAAAGTCCAGCTTGTCCTGGTTAATTAAAAAACCCGAGAACATGATCATTACCCCGCCCGGGAAAGGCAGGCCCATCGCTTCTATAATCAGCCCGCCCAGCAAACCTCCCAGGCCCAGGGTAGCCAGGTAGTCGGCACAAAACTGCTCCATGCGCGGTTTCGCCTCCCTGTAATAGCATGCCCTGGAGGGAGGTGATTTTACACTACGACATGCTGGTTTCCCTTGTACTTGGGCCAAGTACCCCCGGCCATATTTTAGGGCCAGAATTTAAGGAGTAAAGTATTAAAAAACCCGCGCAGCGGGAACTTAAAGAGCGCGTTTTTTATACTTTTATAAATTATACCTTGCCATATATATGGCAAGGGCAAAGGAGAAAAGTATTAAAAAACGCGCAGATGAAACTGAATGAGCGCGTTTTTTAATTAAAGCACTCTGGCGGTGCCCCGGTAAACCAGGCCTCTCTGGCCGTCCACGGTGATGATTTCCCCGTCGGGTATAATGGCGGTGGCGCCCGGCACGCCCACCACCACCGGAATACCGAACTCCAGTCCCACAATGGCGGCGTGGGAGGTCAGGCCGCCCATCTCAGTAATAATGGCCGCCGCATTTTCGATGGCCGGGATGTAATCGCGGTCGGTATCCTCTGTAATCAGTATGCCGTGCCGGGTAATCCCCTCTATGGCCTCCCGGGAGGTTTTAGCCACGCAGGCCCTGCCGGTCACCGCCCGGTTGCCGATGCCGGTGCCCCTGGCCATAATATCCCCGACGGTTTGCACCTTGATCAGGTTGGTGGTGCCGTGCACGCCCACCGGAACCCCGGCTGTTATGACGATGAGGTCGCCGCCCTTAATAAGGCCGGATTGGAGCGATACTTCCACCGCCGCGGCAATCATACTGTCGGTGTCACCGGTACGTTCCACCAGCAGCGGTTGGGTGCCCCAAACCAGGGCCAGCTTGCGCAGTACGCCCGGAACCGGCGTTACCGCTATAATTTTGGCCTTGGGCCGGTACTTGCTGACCATTTTGGCCGTGTAACCCGACTCGGTTGACGTAACAACAGCGGCGGCGCCCAGGTCCAGGGCGGTGGTTACGGTGGCGTGGCTGATGGCGTCGGTGATGGTGCGGGAATGGGTGCGGCGCTTGTTCTTCAGCAAATCTTCATACTCAAGCGCCGATTCGGCCCGGGCCGCGATGCGGGCCATGGTTTGCACCGACTCCACCGGATATTTGCCGGCCGCGGTTTCACCGGATAACATGACGGCATCGGTGCCGTCCAAAATGGCGTTGGCCACGTCGCTGGCCTCAGCCCGGGTTGATCTCGGGTTGTGGACCATTGATTCCAGCATCTGGGTGGCGGTAATTACCGGTTTACCCACATGGTTGCACCTTTCAATAATTGCTTTTTGTATTAACGGCACTTCTTCGGGGGGAATTTCAACCCCCAGGTCACCCCTGGCCACCATGACGCCGTCGGAAACCTTGATTATTTCGTCCAAATTATCGACGGCTTGGTGATTTTCAATCTTGGCTATTATATCCATGCTGCCGTTATTTTTTTCGATAATCCGCCTGATGGCCAGAACATCGGAGGCCTTGCGCACAAAGGACACGGCCACGAAGTCAAATTCGTTCTCCACACCGAACAGGATGTCCTTTTTATCCCCTTCGGTCAGCGGCGGCAAGTTGACCCTGACCCCGGGCACATTGATCCCCTTTTGGCTGGTGAGTTCGCCCCCGTTTTCCACGGCGCAGATTATTTCGCGTCCCTCCACGCCTTTGACCTGCAAGGCGATCAGGCCGTCGGAAATCAGGATCCGGTCCCCGGGACGCACATCTTCGGGGAGGCCTTCATATGAAACCGGCAGTATTTTTTCATTGCCCTTAATATCCGCGGTGGTCAGGCGCACTTCAGCGCCGGGCGCCAGATTGACCGGTTCTTTTTCCAGGTGGCCCAGTCTGATTTCGGGACCCTTGGTATCCAACATGACGGCGATATTTTTACCGGTGTTGGCGGCGGCTTTGCGAATGGCTTCCAGATGTCGGAAATGATCGGCGTGTGTGCCGTGTGAAAAGTTCAATCTGGCCACGTTCATGCCGGCTTGCATCATTTTTTCCAGCATTTCCACCGGTTCGCTGGCGGGGCCGATAGTACATACAATTTTAGTGCGCCGCAATGGTATCCCCCCTAAACTGGGGACATCCCCCCAAAAGAAGGTGTGTCCCCTTTCTTATATTGATAATACAGCCGCCAAATTGTAAACATCCATATCTATGGGCTGTTTGCCGGCAAAAGCGGTTTCCAGGGGGCAGGTCACGATTTCACCCGCCATCATGCCCACCATATGCTTGTGGTGGCCAGACATGAGCATTTCCACGGCCCTGGCGCCCAACCGGCTGGCCAGGATGCGATCGAAGGCGCTTGGCGTGCCGCCGCGCTGCAGATGGCCCAAAATGGTGACCTTGGTTTCCAGCCCGGTTTTTTCACTAATCACTTTGCTTATTTCCATCCCGCCGGCGGCGCCTTCAGCCACTATAATGATGCTGTGCAGCTTGCCGCGTTTATAGCCGCGGTATAGTTTTTCGCATACTTCGTCTATATTGAATTCCAGCTCGGGGATGATGATGGATTCGGCTCCGCCGGCCAGCCCGGCCGTCAAAGCGATACAACCGCTTTCCCGGCCCATAACCTCCAGAATGAAAGTGCGCTCGTGGGAGGTGGCGGTGTCCCTGATCTTGTTGATGGCTTCCACCACGGTGTTGACGGCGGTGTCAAAACCGATGGAATAATCTGTTCCTGTAATATCATTGTCGATGGTGCCCGGCACGCCCAACACCGGCACGTTGAATTCATCGTGAAAAACCCTGGCTCCCCTGAATGAACCGTCACCGCCGATGATTACAAGACCCTGAATGCCGAAACGCGCCACGTTGGCGTATGCCTTGGTCCGGCCGGGATAAGTCTTGAACTCCTCGGACCGGGCGGTGCGCAGGACGGTGCCGCCGCGATGGATGATGTCGGCCACCGAGCCCAGGTTCATCGGGCCCATGTCGGCTTCAATAAAACCGCTAAATCCCCGCTGGATACCGATTACCTCCAGGCCGTGATAAATAGCTTTGCGCACCACCGCCCTGATGGCCGCGTTCATGCCGGGCGAGTCGCCGCCGCTGGTCAAAACGGCAATTCTGAGCATCTTGATTGCCCCCTTCCGTGTAAACGGATTGCCTGCTTTTGTCGTGACAACCGACAATTATACTTTTTGCCCCAGCGGCATAAATATGCGTTTAAAAAAACGCACTTTTTTATACT
>JAKSCU010000467.1 GCA_022360435.1 Bacillota bacterium | reverse complement strand
GAGCTGGAGAAAGCTAAGGATGACAAGCTTCAAATAGCAGGTGACTACACTGACCTGGCTTCTACTTCATATTTCTCAGAGGATAATGAAGACGACTATGAAGCTGTAGCCAATTCCGACAGCTTTGCAGACCTGCTTGGTGTGGATGTGACTGCATACCTGAACACCAAGGGAGATATTGCATATGTAAAAGGTGATGTGGAAGAAACTACTGATACCTTCTATGGCTTTGCAATAAGCGTAGATGATTTTAATGATAAGATTAAAATAACTCGCTCTGTTGACGGTGAAGAAGATGACGTATCTTACGATACTGACTTGGATGATGACTTTGTAGAATTAAACGAGATTAACTTTAGTACTGACGGTGACACCGATGAACTGAACTCTGTTACCGATAGGTTAGGAGGTTTCTACAAATTTACTATTGACGAAGATAGTGTTATTACAAAGATAGAAACAACAACAAAAACTCCATTAGCAGACGTTGATGAGTTTGATGAAGATGCGGATACAATTTCAGACTCAGCTCCAGCAGCTGCTACTATCTATATGGAAGAAGATACTTTAATTTTCAAAGTATCAATAGGATCGGACATTGAGGTTCTTAGCTGGAATGACATCAAGGAAACAGATGTAAGTGACCCAGCAGACATAGATGTTCACTATGCTGATTCTGATGAAACAGCACCTGACTTCGTATTGATAGACGATACAAATGATATTACTTCAGCATCTGATGCAGACGAAGTTTCATTCGGCGGCACTGACGGATTCTTAGGTCTTGTACTTGAAATGGAAAGGGTAGATGCAGACAACTACGAAATCGAGCTTGCAATCAATGGAGACATAAAGACATTCACTGTTGATGAAGACGATGATATGAACGTAGATGTAGATGCTGTAGTTGCATACAAGATGGCTTCAGGTACGGATACTATTGAAGTAGTTGCAGAAGCAACTTATGATGATTTAACAAGTCTTCAATCAATTAGCGCTATAGCTACTGACGATGATGACAATTGGACCAGAGTAGGCGGCGAAGTTGACGATATAGACGCAAGCTATATCACAATTGGCGGTACTGATTTCAAAGTAGCAAGTGATGCAATCATATACAAAGTAAGTGGAGACGATATGGATGAATTTACT
>JAKSCU010000309.1 GCA_022360435.1 Bacillota bacterium | reverse complement strand
GGCTCAGGGAAGTTACCGGCCAAACAATTATCAACAGCATAGTGGGCGCCGAGCCGGTGGGACCTGAAAAACTGTTCGACGTGCTGGTGGTGGCGCCTTGCACCGGTAACACCCTGGCCAAACTGGCCAACGCCATTACCGACGGCCCGGTGTTAATGGCCGTAAAAGCGCACTTGCGCAACCAGTGTCCGGTGGTGATAGCAGTATCCACCAATGACGGACTCAGCATGAACGCAAAAAATATCGGCTTGTTGTTAAATGCCAAACATATATTCATGGTACCCTTCGGACAGGATAATCCCACCGGCAAACCCAATTCTCTCAAGGCCAAAATGGATCTGTTGGTGGACACTATTGCGTACTCTCTGCAAGGTAAACAGGTTCAACCCGTGCTGGTGGCTCACGGGTAGATAATTGTACGTGCCGGCGGTTGCCGGGCAAAATAGATTGGAGGGAAAGACTTTTGGCTCGGTACAAGGTAGTTGTTATAGGAGCATCCGGAGCAGTGGGACAGGAAATACTGCAAGTCATGGAAGAAAAAAATTTTCCGGTGGGTGAGCTAAAACTCTGCGCCACCTCCCGTTCAGCCGGCAAAGAAATGTTTTTTCAGGGCCGTTCCCACGTAGTGGAGGAAACCACACCCGCTTCTTTTGACGGTATGGATATCGCCTTGTTCGCCGGCGGCGCGGTCAGTAAAGAATTTGGCCCGCTGGCCGCCGAAAAGGGCGTTGTTGTCATTGACAACAGCAGCAATTTCCGTCTTGACCCGGGCGTGCCGCTGGTGGTGCCCGAAGTCAACCCCGAAGATGTCAAGGAGCACAAGGGTATCATCGCCAACCCCAACTGCTCCACCATTATCATGGCGGTACCCCTTAAAGCCATATACGACGCCGCCGGGATCGAAAGGGTGGTGGTATCCACTTACCAGGCGGTCAGCGGCGCCGGGGCCGAAGGCATCGACGAGCTCACCGGGCATACTCTGGCGGTGTTGGAGGACCGTCCCGCGGTGCCCGCAAAATTTCAGTATCAAATTGCCTTTAACTTGATTCCCCATATTGATGTGTTCCAAGAAATGGATTACACTAAGGAAGAGTGGAAGATGGTCAAGGAAACCCGCAAAATAATGCATGACGACAGCCTGGCCATAACGGCCACCACTGTGCGGGTGCCCGTGTACCGCAGCCACTCCGAGTCGGTGAACGTGGAGACCAAGCGCAAAATTACAGCCGCCGAGGCCAGGGAAGTGCTGGCCCGGTTCCCCGGTGTGCTGGTGGAGGACGACCCGGCCGGAAAGAAATATCCCATGCCGCTTTTTACATCGGGAAGGGACGAGGTTTTTGTCGGCCGAATCCGGGAAGATAATTCCCTGGACAAGGCCCTCAACATGTGGGTGGTGTCGGATCAGCTTCGCAAGGGTGCCGCCACCAACGCCGTGCAAATCGCCGAACTGGTAATCAAATACCAATGTTTGGGAAAGAGGTAAGTCCCGCATGAATTTTATAATCCTTAAGTTTGGGGGCACTTCCCTGGTAACTCCCGAGCTTAGGAAAAAGGCAGCCGGCAAAGTTATCGACGCCGCGGACCAGGGTTTACTGCCCGTGGTGGTGGTGTCCGCCATGGGGCGTACCGGCGACCCCTATGCCACCGATACGCTGTTGAACTTGGCCAAACAGGCGTATCGGGATTTGCCGGAACGAGAAAAGGATATGCTAATGACTTGCGGTGAAATTATATCGGGTGTGATGATGACGGCGACCCTCCAAGCCCTGGGGCGGCCGGCCATTTTCTTGACCGGCGCCCAGGCGGGTATTGTTACGGACAACAATTATGCCGATGCCCGGATACTGCAGGTTAACCCGCATAAGTTGGCTGCTTGCGCCCAGGAAGGTTATATTGTCGTGGTGGCGGGTTTTCAGGGAGCCACCGAGGACGGTGAAATAACGACCCTGGGCCGGGGAGGCAGCGATACCACCGCCGCCGCCCTGGGCGTGGCCCTGGATGCGGCCAGCGTGGATATATACACCGACGTGGAAGGTATAATGACCGCGGACCCGCGCATCGTGACCGAGGCCAGGGCCCTTGACGTAATTACTTACGATGAAATATGCCACCTGGCCCACGACGGCGCCAAGGTGATTCATCCCCGGGCGGTGGAGATTGTGATGCAGAAAGGAATACCGCTGCGGGTGCGCTCCACGTTCAGCGATTCGCCCGGCACTCTGGTGACCGCTTCGGGCGAAGCGTATCAGGGGACCATTGACATTACCAGGGACCGGGTTATCACCGGTATAGCATATATTTCCGGCATTACCCGGTTCAAGGTGAACATGGCGCCCGGCGTCGAGGGGCTGGAGCGGCAAAAACGTATGTTTCGGGCGCTGGCACTGGCCGGAGTGAGCATTGATTTTATTAACATTTTGCCCGACACGGCACTGTTTACGGTAAACGACGAAGTGGCGGAAAAAGCGTCCCGGGTGTTGGAAAACGCCGGTTACGCTCCCGAGGTGATTGCCGGTTGTGCCAAGGTTTCCGCGGTGGGTGCGGGGATGTCCGGTGTGCCGGGCGTGATTGCGGATATTGTTGAGGCGCTGACCGGTGAGCAAATACAGATTTTACAGTGTAATGATTCCCATACCACGGTTTGGGTGCTGGTGGAGCGGGAACAGATGGAGGAAGCTGTTCGCGCGCTGCACAGGCAGTTTAAGCTGGCCCGGCAGTGATTTAAACTAAGGCCGGAAACATCTTTAAAGGTTAACTCGAAAGGAAGGTGACAGTTTTGACTACAGACTTCGGGCGAATGCTAACGGCTATAGTTACTCCTTTTAACAAAGACTTGTCGATTGACTTTGACCAGGTTAAAAAGTTGGCCCGCCACCTGGTGCAATCAGGATCTGATGGACTGGTGGTAGCCGGTACCACCGGTGAATCGCCCACTTTAAACAAGGATGAAAAAGTTGAACTATTCCGGGTGGTGGTCGAAGAAGTCGGCGGAGACGCCGTGGTGGTTGCCGGCACCGGTGGCAACGATACCGTCGCCGGTGTGGAGTTGACCCGGGCGGCGGAAAAGGTGGGGGTGGATGGTGTAATGCTGGTGGGCCCCTATTACAACAAACCGTCTCAGGAGGGTCTTTACCGGCATTTTAAAACCATTGCCGCCAGCACTAATTTGCCCGTTATGCTGTACAACATTCCAGGCCGCACCGCGGTAAATATCCTGCCGCAAACCGTCATTCGCCTGGCTGAAATCGAAAATGTCACAGCCATCAAAGAAGCTTCGGGGAGCCTTGACCAGACAAGCGAACTTAGGCGTGCTCTGCCGGACCATTTTGACATATACAGCGGTGACGATTCCATGACCCTGCCCATAATGTCACTGGGTGGTAAAGGCATGGTAAGTGTGGCGGCGCACATTGTGGGCCCCAAGTTAAAGGAGATGGTAAACGCTTTCACCTCAGGCAATGTTACCATGGCCACCAAAATACACTGCAGCTTGTATCCGGTGTTCAAGGGTCTGTTTATAAACACCAACCCGGTGCCTGTCAAGACCGCCCTGAACATGTTGGGCTGGAAGGTCGGGCTGCCGAGGCTGCCGCTGGTGGATTTAAACGAAACAGAAAAAGACGCCCTGAAGAAGGTTCTTGCCGAGGCCCAACTCCTCTAGTAGCACAAGTCCATATGCGCTGTTATAGGGGGGCCGTTGTGCTCCCCTTAAAATGTTAAAGTGACTGCGACCGTGCGTTTGTGCGGCACCGGCCTTTGGCCGGAGTTACCGGGGAAGCCTTGGTAAGGGTTTTGGTGTTATCTACGGGGCGCCACTGGCTTTTATACTTAAACGAGTTCTGCTCGTCTTCGGGCGCTCAGATGTGGAAAGTAAAAGCCTTGCCTTGTTATCCACCGGTGGATAAAGTATAATGTATCAGTAAGTTTGGAACGGCCGGATTATAAAACAGAATATTTCCCCGCCTTCTCCTGACTCTCACCAGTTTGTCACGACAATTAATCACTGCATTCATCTACAATTCGGGAGGTGTAAAATGGCGCGAGAACCTAAGATTACCTTGATCCCCCTGGGGGGTCTGGGCGAGATTGGAAAGAACATGATGGTGGTGAGATACGGGGAAAATATTCTGGTTATTGACTCGGGACTTATGTTTCCCGAGGAGGACCTGTTGGGTATAGACATAGTGATTCCGGACATAACGTACCTGTTGGAGCATAGGAACATTGTGCGGGGTATCGTACTGACCCATGGCCACGAAGACCATATCGGGGCGCTGCCATATGTCTTGAAACAGCTGGAAGTTCCGGTTTACGGCACCAGCCTGACCCTGGGCATTTTGCGGGAAAAATTGCGGGAGCGGCATCAGGCCGACAGTGCCAGGCTGAACTGCGTCAAGCCGAGAGATGTCATTCAGATCGGCCCCTTTAAAATCGAGTTTATCCGGGTATCTCACAGTATCCCGGATGCCGTGGCTTTGGCCATTGAAACACCGGTAGGCCTGATTGTGCATACCGGTGACTTCAAAATAGATCAAACTCCCGTGGACGGCGAAGTCACCGATTTCCACAAACTGGCCCAGTGGGGTGACCGGGGCGTGCTGGCGCTTTTAAGCGACAGCACCAACGTAGAAAGGCCGGGTTACACCATGTCCGAGCGGGTGGTGGGGCAAACCTTCGACGATACCTTCAGGCAGGCCCGGGAACGGATTATAGTGGCTACATTCGCCTCCAATGTGCACAGGCTCCAGCAGGCCATTACCACGGCTTATCGTTACAAGCGCAAAGTGGCGGTGGTGGGCCGCAGCATGGTCAATGTGGTCAACATTGCCCGGGAATTGGGCTACCTGAAGGTGCCCAACGGCGTGCTGGTTGAATTGGAAGAGGCCTGCAGGCTGCCCCGCAACCAGGTTGTTTACCTGACCACCGGCAGTCAAGGTGAGCCCATGAGCGCCTTGACCAGGATGGCCAGCCGGGATCACCGGCAGGTGGAAATTATGCCCGGCGACACTATTATCATTTCGGCCACGCCCATTCCCGGCAATGAAAAGTTGGTGGCCCGGGTTATAGACCAGCTGTTCAAGCTGGGGGCCAATGTCGTGTACGAGGCGGTATCGGGTATTCACGTCAGCGGGCATCCGAGCCGGGAAGAATTGAAACTCATATTCAACCTGGTGAAGCCCAAATTCTTTATGCCCGTGCACGGCGAGTATCGCATGCTTATCAGGCACGCCCGGCTGGCCAGGGATATGGGCATACCCGAATCCAACGTATTTGTGGCCGAGAACGGTCAGGTGCTGGAATTGACCAGGCGCAGCGGCCATTTCGCCGGTCGCGTGACCGCCGGGCGCGTGTTGGTAGACGGGCTGGGTGTCGGTGACGTCGGCAACATCGTACTCAGGGACCGCCGGCAATTGTCCCAGGATGGGATTATGATTGTCGTGGTAACCATGAGTCGTGAAAATAGCCAAGTCGTGTCGGGGCCGGATATAGTGTCCAGGGGATTTGTATATGTCCGGGAATCGGAAGAGTTAATGGAAAAGGTCAAAGAAAGGGTAAGCGAAGCGCTCAACAAGTGTACCGTCAAAGGGATAACGGAATGGGCGACGATAAAATCCCACGTAAAAGATGACTTGAGCAAGTTTCTATACGAGAAAACCAGGAGAAGGCCCATGATTTTACCCATCATAATGGAAGTTTGACAAAATGAAAAATACACAGGTATTGCGCCTGTGTATTTTTTTATGCCCATGCATGCATACTAACCAGGACTATTGCTAAATTATGTTTGAAAACGGGGAGGTATTTAATGTCCTATTACCAGTTTTTCGAAGAAGTGCCCGGGGTTTTTCCCTACCAGCCCCCGAACCAGCCGGGTCCGGAAACCAGCCCGGAAAGGACCGACAACCCCAACTGCGAGCCCGGCACCGATCGGACCAGAGTCGCCGGCAAGTTAAAAAATAATTTGGAGTCCGTTAAAGAGATGGGTGCAACCCCGATACCCGAGATTAAAAGCAATATCCACTGCCTGACCATCGTGGGGCAAATAGAGGGTCACTTGGTGCTGCCGCCCCAAAATAAAACCACCAAATACGAGCATCTGATTCCGCAGCTGGTGGCACTGGAGCAGAGCCCCGAAATCGAAGGGGTTTTGATTGTTCTTAACACCGTGGGCGGCGATGTGGAAGCCGGATTGGCCCTGGCCGAAATAATAACCAGCTTGTCTAAACCTACAGCTTCGCTTGTATTGGGAGGGGGGCACAGTATCGGCGTGCCCATTGCCGTGGCCACGGATTACTCGTTTATCGCCGAAACGGCCAGCATGACTATTCACCCCATCCGCCTTACCGGGCTGGTTATCGGTGTGCCGCAAACTTACGAGTATTTGGACAAAATGCAGGACCGGGTGGTCCGGTTCATTACCGCCCATTCCAATGTCACCGAGGAAAAGTTCAGAGAATTAATGTTTCGCACCGGTGAACTGGCCCGGGATATCGGTACCGTGCTCATCGGGCAGGAAGCGGTGGATTGCGGTATGATCAACGAGGTGGGGGGCATGCGCCAGTCCATGGACAAGTTAAGGCAGCTTATCGATGAATGGAGGGCCAATAACGGGGGGGTGCGACATTGATCCTTTACACGCCCGCGCAGCCCGAACTGGTGCTGGCCGGCATCGAGAGCCTGGACCGTTCCGCCGAAAGGAGGACAACCATAAACGGCGTTCCGGCGCTGGTTGAAGACATCGGGGGCGGTAAAACCCGGCTGGTGCAGATTTTGAGCACCGACCCGGCGGATTACCTGCGCCGCGAATTATATCCCGGAGCAACGGTCACAGCCGATTATTAATGATCACTGTCGCTTAAATCCCTGCTGGAATGATCCCCTGTCCCTATGATATAATATTGCTGTTTATTCTAAAGGGGAAAGCGGGATTAATTTGGACCTTTTTCAAGCCGTCATACTGGGCATTATCCAGGGATTGAGTGAATTTTTACCCATATCCAGCTCGGGGCACCTGGTGCTGGTGCCGTGGCTGGCCGGCTGGCCCTATGCCGGCCTGACTTTTGACGTGGCCCTGCATGTGGGCACTCTATTTGCCATTGTGATTTTTTTCTGGCGGGACTGGGTTATGCTGCTGGCCGACGGGCTGCGGCGCAAAAAAACCGCCGAAGGGTTGATGTTCTGGTATTTGGTGTTGGCTACGATACCCGGGGCCGCAGTGGGATACTTGTTGGAGGACCAGGCGGAAACCATCTTTCGCAACCCTTTGCTGATTGGCATCATGCTTATGGTCATGGGCGTGTTCCTGCACTTAGCCGATACCCGGTCGCCGGCAATAAAGAAACTGAAAGACATGGGACTAAAAGAAAGCCTGTTGATAGGCGTCTCCCAGGCTTTGGCCATTCTGCCCGGAGTGTCTCGCTCGGGTATAACCATGACCGTGGGCAGGCTGGTGGGACTGACCCGGGAAACTTCGGCCCGTTTTTCCTTCCTGTTGGCCACTCCCATTATCGCCGGAGCGGGTTTGAAGAAGCTGTCGGAAATAACCCCGGCCGATCTGACACCGGCGTTTTTGACCGGCATAGTGGTTTCAGCGGCGGTCGGTTTTCTGGCCATCAAGTTTTTGTTGCAATACCTGGTCAGGTTCAGTTACTCGGTGTTTGTTTGGTACCGTCTCATACTGGGCGCGCTGGTTATCATGGTCTATTTGATCAGATTATAGCGCAACCACCCGGCGGAATATTTTGAACGGAAGCTGTTAAAAGCGCGCGTAACCGGCACCGGATAAGCGCGTTTTTTTTTATACTCTTAGGAAAGTATACTTCCGGCCATATTTATGGCCGGATTCAAGGATAAGAGTATTAAAAAGCGCACGCGAAGGGAACTAAACGAGTGCGCTTTTTTTATTCACTTGGCAGGAATTATATGTAAATAATGGAATAGATATGCTTAGAAAGGGGGTGTCGTTGGTGCCGCCTGCCAAAAGCGCACAAGAAGAATTGCGTTGTGAGATTATCGGTATCACGTTGCTGGCTACGGCCATGCTGACAATGATCAGCGTCTTCAATCCGTCGGTGGGTGTTGTGGGCGGGTTGATAAACAAAGCGCTGCTTAATCTGGCCGGGGAGGGCAGATATCTTTTCCCGGTATTATTGACTGTGTTTGGATTTAAAATGTTGTACAAGAAAAGTAAAATAAAAAAATCCGTTAACGTGTACGGGGCGGTAATAGCCATGCTGGTGATGCTGACGCTGTTTCACCTTCCGATACCCGCGGAATACGCGTTAAAAGCCGGTTTGCAGGGGGACGGCGGAGGACTGATCGGCGGCCTGGTATATTATGTGCTTTTTAATTCCTTTGGGGCTCTTGGCATGTATATTGTATTGGCCGCCATGATTCTTGTGGCCGCGCTGTTGATAACCAACCAGTCCGTAACTGTGTTGTTAGTAAAAATATTGCATAAAGTCTCGGAAACGCTAAAAAAAACGCTACGCCTGGCGGATGATTTTTTGTTCACCACTGCCGGGGACGAGCGGGAGGAGCAACCGTTGATTGTCGATTGTTCCGAAACCGGTGGCGATTACCGCAATAACGCCGGTGACGGCGGCAATGAACCGACGGGGCGCGGCAATGTCGCCGGAGCCGCCGAAAATGGCAATAAACCGGGCAGGGCCCGCAAAGCTAAAAAGTCAAACGTAGTTTATTATTCACCCCTGGCCCGGCTTGACCGGGAAATAAGTGTCAACGGTCCGCCGGCAAACGATGCGGCGGCCTTTCCGCAGGAAGAGCCGGATATTGGGCCGGAGGACGACGCCGTGCCGGTTGCGGTTTCGGCCAAGCTGCCGCCGATAAATTTATTGGCCAAACCCGCCAGAGGAAAAATTAATAATAAAAATAATCAATATATTGCCGATAATATTAAGAGGCTGGAAGAAATTTTGGGCTCCTTCGGTATCATGGCCAGGGTGACCAAGGTTTCCCGGGGTCCGGTAATCACCAGGTACGAGGTGCAGCCACCGTCAGGTGTCAAGGTCAGCCGTATCGTGGGTTTGGCCGACGATATCGCCCTGGGTATGGCGGCTCCCGATGTGCGTATCGAGGCGCCGGTGCCGGGCAAATCGGTGGTGGGCATTGAGGTGCCCAACAGGGAAATTGCCACCGTGTATTTGCGGGAACTGGTTGAGACCGTGGAGTTCCAACAGTCTCCTTCCTGTTTGACCATGGCCTTGGGCAAAGATGTGGCCGGAAATCCTATCCTGGACGATTTGACCCGGATGCCCCACTTGCTGATTGCCGGAGCCACCGGGGCGGGGAAAAGTGTTTGTTTAAACACTCTGATTGCCGGTATTCTGTTCAAATCTTCTCCGGAACAGGTTAAATTTTTAATCATCGATCCCAAGATGGTGGAACTGGCCACATTTAACGGTATTCCGCATTTGGTGTCCCCGGTGGTCACCGATCCCAGAAAGTCCGCCACTTCGCTTCGCTGGGCGGTCAGGGAAATGGAGCACCGTTACGAGATTTTTGCCCGGGCCGGCGTGCGGGACCTGGCTCGCTACAACGAAATGATGGTCCGGGAAGACGGTGTGCCGCTGCCGCAAATCATAATTATTATTGACGAATTGGCCGATTTGATGATGATTTCTCCGGCGGATGTTGAGGACGCCATTTGCCGGCTGGCCCAGATGGCCCGGGCCGCCGGCATGCACCTGGTGGTGGCCACCCAGCGTCCCTCGGTGGATATTATTACCGGGTTAATCAAAGCCAACATTCCTTCCCGGGTCAGTTTTGCCGTTTCCTCCCAGATTGATTCCCGCACCATCCTGGATATGGGCGGCGCCGAGAAACTGTTGGGCCGCGGGGACATGCTTTTTTACCCCGTGGGAGCCACAAAGCCGGTCCGGGTGCAGGGTGCGTATCTGTCGGATCGGGAAGTGGAATTGCTGGTTAATTTCTGGAAAAAAAAGGCGGAGCCTGAATACGATGAAAATTTGGGCCGGGAGGTGGCGGCGGCCCAAGAGCTGGAGGACGATGACAAATTAATGTCCAAGGCCTTGCAGATTTTTATCGACACCGGGCACGGCTCGATTTCACTGCTGCAAAGGCGTTTGCACATCGGTTACGCCCGGGCCGCCAGGTTGATGGATATGATGGAAAGAAAGGGTTACGTCGGCGGGCATGAGGGCAGCAAACCCCGCACGGTTTTGATCAACCCCGAGGAATACAAACAAAAGTTTTATCCGCCTGCTGACATTCAGGCTGGCAACGATAAATAAAAAGAGGATAAATAATCCACTGCGTCGAAGGGAACTTTATATCGTAGAACCTTATATTTGGCTGTATGGCAGCAATAATAGCGTTATATCGGTATTTTGCCGAACATAGAGATTGGATAAGTTCGGAGTTCAATTCAATGTACAGGGACAAGGACATCACAGAAGTGCTATATGCAAAATCCGGTCATGCACCCCTCCTGGTGGACCTGCGTTCCCCCGGGGAATACCGCGAATCTACCATACCCGGGGCTTTAAACGTGCCCTTGCTTGATAACGTGGAAAGGTCACTGGTGGGAATCACATACAAGCAGGACGGTCCTGGCAAAGCCAGGGAATTGGCCATGGAGATTGTGGCGCCTCGGTTGCCTCAGTTTATATACGATTTTAAAAATATCGCGCCGGACAGGGTGGTTACTGTTTTTTGCTGGCGCGGTGGTGAACGCAGCCATTTTGCCGGTTGCATACTGGATGCCGTGGGTTTTAAAGTAAATCGCGTCAGAGGCGGTATCAAAGCCTACCGGCGCCATGTTTTAAAGTATTTTTGCCGGGAATTGCCCCACAGAGCGGTTGTGGTGTACGGCCTGACGGGTGTGGGAAAAACGGACCTGCTGCTAAAACTCAAAGACCGGGGATTTCCCGTTCTGGATTTGGAAGGCCTGGCCGCGCACCGGGGTTCGGTTTTTGGCAAGATTGGACAACCCCCTTCACCGGGCCAGAAGATGTTTGAAGCGCTGATTGAATACAATCTGCGGCGGGCGGAGAAAAACGGCTTTTTCCTGGTAGAGTGTGAAAGCAGGCGTTTAGGCAATTTATTTGTTCCCGGCTCAATTTTGCAAGCCATGCATAATGGATACCGATTTTTGGCCTATGCGCCCTTGCGGGTGCGGGTGGAACGTATTAAAAGGGCTTACATCAACGGAATCGCCGGTAACTCCAGCGCTTTCCGGGATGCCGTCGCCCGGTTGACCAAGTATATTGGCAAAAACAGGGTTGTGGAATTAAACAAGTGGCTGGATGATGGAGAGTTTGACAAGGTCGTTGAATTTCTCCTGGAACATTACTACGATCCGCTGTACAAGTATCCAAGCTGCCCGCATGAAAATTACGACCTATCCGTCAATATGGAAAATGTCGAGGAGGCCGCGCGGGTAATCGGAAGCCGTCTCAACAGTTTACTTGGGCATCAAGGTCCGGGGAGGTGATGACTCCTGTCAATTGGTGAAATATTACAAAAGGCCAGGGAAGAAAAAGGAATTCCTCTGGGCGAAGTGGAAAACGCCACCAAAATTCGCCGTAAATACATCCAGGCGTTGGAGAACGATGATTTTGATGTTCTGCCGGGCAAAGTGTATGTCAAGGGTTTTTTAAGGAGCTATGCCAAATACCTGGGGTTGGACGGAAAAACGTTGGTCGACCAGTACGAAGAGCAGTTCCCCGCGCAAGTGGAGACCGACAGGTTGTTGGAAACACCTGAGGTGACAGATTTTGAAAAATCACCCAAATCAAATCGAGGATTATTGGTTTTGATGGCGGTATTGTTGGTGGCTACATTTTTTTACTGGTGGGGAGCCGCCGACATAACTCCGGGTGAGGACATTCCCGGCGGAGACCGGCAATATAACAAGCACGCCCAAGAATTTCCCGGGGTTGATAACGGTAATGGGGATCAGGAACGCAGGGAAGGCGCGGTCCAAGAACCCATACAGGGAGGAATTAAAGTAGTGCTTGAAGTTACCGATAGGAATTGCTGGATGCATGTGGTGGTGGATGAGGGTGATGCCTTTGTAGGACTGGTCCAACCCGGCATCACCAAGGAATTCCGGGGCGAAGAGAGCATCTGGGTTAAACTGGGTGACGCCGGTGCCGTAAAAGTGTTGGTTAACGGTGACAATCAAGGTTTTTGGGGTGAACGGGGTGATGTTGTCACCAGGGTTGTTAAAATGGGGGGAGACGGGGTTAGCATTATTGAGGGATAACGTCGTTCCCCATTTTTGTGTCACTGACTTTGAAAAATAATTTTTTCAAAGGGATTCGGTGTTGTCCTAAGATGCGTAACAGCTTAATTCAAAGTAAAAAATGCAGTATTACACTGGAAAAGGTGTGGCGGATGCCTGTCAAAGTAGGATTTATCAGCCTGGGATGCCCCAAAAACAGGGTGGACTCGGAGATAATGCTGGGTTGCCTGCGCCGGGCGCAATACGAATTAACCGGCGATATTGAGAACGCCGAGATTATTGTGGTTAATACATGCGGATTTATCACTGCGGCCAAGGAGGAATCCATTGCCGCCATACTTGAGGCGGCCCGTTTCAAAGAGACCGGGCGGTGCAGGAGCTTGCTGGTGGCCGGCTGCCTGGCTCAGCGTTATGGCGGCGCGTTACTGGAAGAAATGCCCGAGATCGACGGGGTGATGGGCACCGGGTCGGTGCCGGAAATCATATCCGTATTGAACCGCATGGAGACCGGCGCACGGCCTCTGGCGGTGGGGAGCCCGTTATACCGGCATCCCGGCGCCGGATCCAGGGTGCTGACCACGCCGGGACATACCGCTTACATTAAAATTGCCGAAGGGTGCGACAGCCGTTGCTCATACTGCGCCATTCCCGATATCAGGGGGCCGTACCGCAGCAGGCCGCAGGAGGATATTGTTGCGGAAGCCCGGGACCTGTGTGACCGCGGGGCGCGTGAATTGATTATTGTGGCCCAGGAAACAACCCGCTACGGCATCGATCTTAGCGGCCGGTTTGCGCTGGTCGAGCTGCTTGCCCAAATTGAAAAGCTGCCTTGCCGGTGGATCAGGTTGATGTATTGCCACCCCGACTCTCTGACCGACGAGCTGGTCGCCTTGCTGGCCGGTTCGGAGAAAATCTGCCGCTATATCGACATACCCTTGCAGCACGCTTCCAAACGCGTTTTACAGCTGATGAACAGGAAAGGGTCCCGCCATGAATTACTCGGGTTGGTCCGGCGCCTACGCCGCAGTATACCCGGTTTGACACTGCGCACCACTTTTCTGGTGGGTTTCCCGGGTGAGACCGAGGCTGAATTCCAAGAATTAATGGATTTTATGACCGAAGCCCGGTTTGAAAGGGCCGGCGTTTTTGGTTTTTCCCCGGAAGAAGGTACCCCGGCCGCCTCGCTGCCAGGCCAGTTGGACGAATTAATCATTAAAGAAAGAGTGGAAAGGGCCATGATACTTCAGCAGGGCATCTCACTTGAACATAACCGGGCTTTAATTGGGCGGGAACTGGCGGTGCTGGTGGAAGGGTGGGACGACGGACAAAAAATGTACCGGGGCAGAGGGGAAGGAGATGCGCCGGAAATTGACGGCCGGGTTTATTTCGCATCCCGGGGTGAACCGAGGACGGGCGGTTTTGTGCGGGTCCGGGTGCTTGACGCCGGCGAATACGACCTCTCGGGAGTGCAGGTGGAATGAATCTCCCCAATCAATTAACCCTGGTGCGCATTTTAATGGTTCCGGTATTGCTGGTGGTGGTGACCCTGCAACTGCCCAGGGGCGATTACATAGCCGCCGGTGTGTTCGTGCTGGCGGCCTGTACCGACGGCCTCGACGGGTACATCGCCCGCAAAAACAAGCAGGAGACCAGTTTGGGCAAGCTGCTGGACCCACTGGCCGACAAGCTGCTTATTTCCGCGGCCTTGATTGCGCTGGTGGAACTGGACCGCTTGTCGGGCTGGGTGGCGGTTTTAATTATCGGCCGGGAATTCGCCGTTACCGGCTTGCGTTCCATGGCGGCTGCCGAAGGGGTAATCCTGGCCGCCAGCAACCTGGGCAAATTAAAAACCATTACCCAGATTGTGGCGGTGGTGGCCATGCTGCTGCGGGATATTTCCTTTACCCTGGTGGATATCCCCTTGGGAAATATCGCCATGGGGGTGGCTGTTTTCTTCACCCTCTGGTCGGGCATGGATTACTTTCAACAGGCCGGGTTTTTACTTGATTCACGGGAAAGGAAAAAACAGGGTAAAAAGTAGCCGGCCCCTGTTTTAATTGCTCAGGCTGTGAATCGGGGCCGGGATGCGGCCGCCCCGCTTGACGAATGCCGCGGCCGAGAAGGGGTGCACCGGCATCACCGGGGCCCGGCCCAGCAGCCCTCCGAATTCCACGTATTCGCCCACGGTTTTCCCGGGCGCCGGTATAATTCGCACGGCGGTGGTTTTTTGATTGATCACCCCGATGGCCATTTCGTCGGCGATGATGGCGGATATGGTTTCGGCGCCGGTGTCGCCGGGAACCGCGATCATGTCCAGCCCCACCGAGCAAACGCAGGTCATGGCCTCCAGCTTGTCCAGATGCAGCGCCTTTTCTTCCACCGCCCGGATCATGCCGGCATCCTCGCTTACCGGGATGAAGGCGCCCGACAGGCCGCCCACGTACGAGGAAGCCATGGCCCCGCCCTTTTTAACGGCGTCGTTCAGCAGGGCCAGCGCCGCCGTGGTGCCGTGGGTACCGCAGCGTTCCAGGCCCATGGCTTCCAGAATTTCTGCCACACTGTCGCCCACCGCCGGAGTGGGGGCTAGGGAAATGTCCACTATGCCGAAGGGCACGCCCAGTCGTTCGGCGGCCACCCGGCCCACCAACTCGCCCATCCGGGTGATTTTAAAGGCCGTCTTTTTAATGGTTTCGGCCAGGGTGCCGAAATCCGCTTCCTGCAAACGTTCCACCGCCCGCTTGACCACGCCGGGACCGCTGATGCCCACGTTGATTACCGATTCGGGTTCGCCCACGCCGTGGAAAGCCCCGGCCATGAAGGGATTGTCCTCGGGTACGTTGGCGAACACCACCAGCTTGGCGCAGCCCAGTCCGTCCCGATGGGCCGTGCGCCCCGCCGTGTCCCTGATGACTCGACCCATCAAAGCTACCGCGTCCATGTTGATGCCGGCCTTGGTTGTGGCTACATTCACCGAGGCGCATACCCGCTCGGTTTTGGCCAGGGCGGCGGGGATGGTTTCCAACAGTCTCCTGTCGCCGCCGGTGATGCCTTTGTGCACCAGGGCCGAGAACCCGCCGATGAAGTTGACGCCCACCTCGGCCGCCGCCCGGTCCATGGTTTCGGCAAACAGCATGTAGTCATCGGTGCGGCTGGGTTCGGCCACAATGGAGATGGGGGTTACGGAAATACGTTTATTAACTATGGGGAGGCCGTATTCCCTGGCGATGGATTCGCCTGCCGGCACCAGATTACCGGCCAGTCCCGTTATCTTTTCATATATCTTGCGGCACGCGGTCCGGGGGTCGGCGTCGGCGCAATCGCGCAGGCTTATTCCCATGGTAATGGTACGGATGTCCAGGTGTTCTTCCTGGACCATTTTGATGGTTTCCATTATTTCTTTTACGGTAAGCACAACGCGTACCTCCTATAGCCTATGCATAAATTTAAAAGCGTCCTCGTGCTGAGCGTCAATGCGGATGCCCAGTTCGGCCCCCTTGTCATTGAGTGCGTCCTTCAGTGCCAGCAGGTCGATTTTGCTTTTTTCCATGTCGGCGATGAGCACCATAACCAGGAATTCCTGCATGATGGTCTGGCTGATGTCCAGGATGTTGATGCGGTTTTCGGCCAGGATGCCCGTCACGCCGGCGATTATGCCCACCCGGTCCGGCCCGATGACGGTGACCAGGACCCGCTTGCCCGGACTTTGGTTGTTATCAATGTATTTCATGAATGACTGTCCTCCCTGAGGTTTTATGAATGGTATTAAAGCTGTTTTCTCAATCTTCGTTTTTCAGGACTGTGGATTGTTCGGCTGCCAGCAGGGCGGCATTGTAAACCTCTTGCAGAGGAATATTATTCTTTAGGGCCAGTGCTTTGCAGTCCTCGAACTCGGGTTTGAACCGGGCCGGCTTTTCATCGTCCACCGTGAAGGCTGTTTTTACTCGTACCGGCCCATGTGGCGTGGACACCGTCAAAAAGCCCCGGTACAGGCAGAACCGCCTTTCGGTGCGCACCCGCACTCCCAGGGTGGAGGTTTCCGAAAAAATCACGGTCAGAACCCGATCCATGTCCTGGTTGTTATCCCTGGTTAAAACCGTAAGCATAACGCCGGGGCGTCCTTTTTTCATAACCACCGGCTTCAGGTAAGCGTCCAGGGCGCCTTTCGCCAGGAGCCTATCGATTACGTAGGGGTAAAACTCCGGGTTCAAGTCGTCGATGGCGGTCTCCAGCACCAGCACTTTCTCCCTGACGTATTGTACCTGCTCCATTTTAACTACCTCCTATTTTGTCCGGGAATACTTCGTCGTTGTAAAGGATAATCCTTTATGTATTTTGCATTTTATTTTGTACTCTAGAAAAGTATACTTTGCCATTATATACGGCATGGGCAAAGGAAAAAAGTATTAAAAAACGCACACAGAGGGAACTGAATTAGTGCGTATTTTTTATACTTTTGGGAAAACATACCTTGCCGTATTTATGGCATGGGCAAAGGAAAAAAGTATTAAAAAACGCACCAGTGGGAACTGAATTAGTGCGTTTTTTTAATTGAAAGTTTAATGCTTGTGTGATATCATCTACATATCCCCCCGGGGGGGATATGTAGATGAGTTAAGCGATTTATTTAAGGAGGTGTCAGTTTGTCAAGCAAACATAACCATGAGCATCACAATACCAAGGCCGTCCTTAACCGCATTTCCCGCGCGACCGGGCATATGCAGTCGATTAAGCGGATGGTGGAGGAAGGCAAAGATTGCAGTGAAATACTCATCCAACTTTCGGCGGTGCGCTCCGCAATCAATAATATAGGCAGAATTATCCTCCAGGATCATATTGATCACTGCATTGTTGAAGCGGCAAAAAGTGGAGACGAGAAAGTCTTGGATGATTTAAGCTACGCTATTGAAAAATTCCTAAAATAATATGGGTGGTAAATGATGCAAAAAATAAATGAATTATTAAACAGTATTCCTATGACTGTCGTGGCCGGTGTTTTTTTAGCAATAAGTTTGATATTGATTCTGACCGACACAAGCGTCCCCGTGGATCCTGCATGGGTAACCGTGGTAATATGCGGACTGCCTCTTTTATATCTAGCCATTACACGATTGATTTGGGAGAAGCGGATTTCTTCCGCGCTGCTCATTTCAATTGCTATGGTGGCGGCTATTGCAATTGGAGAGTTATTTGCGGCCGGAGAGGTCGCCTTTATTATGGCGGTTGGCGCCATATTGGAAGAAAAAACAGTGGAACGAGCTAAGAAAGGGCTCAAGAAACTTATCAGCCTTGCTCCCGTGCAAGGCAGAAGGATTATTGCCGGCCCGGCGTATACCCATGAGGAAATAGTTGCCGTGGAGCAAATCCAAGCGAATGATTTGCTGCGTGTGCTGCCCGGGGAAACCATACCGGTAGACGGCGCAATCATTACAGGAAACACTTCTGTTGACCAATCAATTATAACCGGAGAATTTCTGCCGGTGGACAAGGAAAAAGGCGACGACGTGTTCTGCGGAACCATCAACCGTTTTGGCTCTATTGATATTATAGCCACAAAGGTTGGAGAGGATTGCTCTCTGCAAAAACTAATCCGCATGGTGCAGGAAGCAGAAAATAAAAAGGCTCCTATGGAGCGTATCGCAGACAAGTGGGCGACGTGGCTGGTTCCCGTCGCTTTGGCCATCGCTATTAGCACCTACATCATCACTGGTGATATTATTCGCGCGGTTACAGTATTGGTGGTGTTTTGCCCTTGTGCGCTGGTTCTGGCCACACCTACTTCGATTGTGGCGGCTATCGGGCAAGCCACAAAACACGGCGTTATTATTAAATCCGGTCAAGCGCTGGAAAAGATGGGAAAGGTGGATTGTATAGCGTTTGATAAAACCGGCACCCTCAGTCATGGGAATTTAGTTGTCAGTAACGTGATTTCTTTTGTGCCTGATATCACCGAAAACAAGCTGCTTAGCCTTGCGGCTTCCGCCGAGTCCCACTCGGAGCATCCTCTGGGAAAGACTGTTGTGGCTCATGCCAAAGCTTTAAAGGTTCCTACGCGCACCGCCGGCGATTTTCAAATGTTGCCCGGAAAAGGTATTCGCGCCACCGTAGAAAACAACACTATTTTAGGTGGGAACAGTACCTACCTTCAGGAAAATGGGGTAGTTTTGGACCATGTTGTCATATCGGCTTTGGAAAAACTTCGTAAGCAGGGGAAGGCCACTATCCTTATTGCTATTAATAATAAATGTGCGGGTATTTTGGCGCTCTCGGATACCTTGCGCCCTACGGCAAAAGATATGGTTCGCAAACTTGGGAACATGCATACAGATGTGGTTCTGCTTACCGGCGATCACGCCCAAACCGCAGCCTATTTTGCCGAGCAGGCTGGAATCCAAAATGTTCACTCCGAACTTCTACCTGATGCTAAAGTATCCCGGTTACAAGCACTCCAAAACGAGGGGCGCAAAATTTGCATGATTGGCGATGGTGTAAACGATGCTCCTGCGCTGAAAACCGCTGATGTGGGTGTGGCGATGGGCGGTATTGGCAGCGATATTACCGTTGAGGCGGCGGATATTGTGCTGATAGGAGATGATATTGCCAAAATCCCTTATTTAAAGAAGTTATCCAACTCCACTATTAGCACCATTAAATTTAATATTTCTCTTTCTTTGGCGATTAATTTTGTTGCTATTTGGCTTTCGGTAATAGGTGTACTCAACCCCGTTACCGGCGCTTTGGTCCATAATGCCGGGTCAGTGTTGGTGGTGCTGAATTCTGCGCTACTATATGACAGGAAATTCGATTAGCGGCATTCTATTGTTTTAGTTAAGAAGATGGCCCATCTTCCAATGGCCTTGGCGGTATTGAGATCTTTATCTAACCATCAAGTAAAGCAAGGTGAAAGGGGTTGATTTTGTCACCCCCTAATGCCGTGCTACTGCCTGTTCAAAAACTGCTATATTATAAACCAGGAAAGGCGGCAAGCCGCCTTTCCTGGTTCTACTCTGGGCTAATGAAATGTCCCAAAGGGTGGTAATATTCCACGGCATGTTTATTGCGCTTAATTTACAAAGTTCGCTGGACTGGCATTCCGACATTCAGTATAATAAATAAAATGCGTATAAATACAGTTGGCTGGCGATATTTTATCAATTTACCAAAACATTTTCGCCAAAACTTTGATGAACCAAATAGTAACACGAGCGCAAATGTCTGTTCAATAAATGAACGGGTGTTCCCAAAAAAGCACGGGGTGGATGATATGCAGGTTGAATTACGGGTTTTCAGCGGCCTGGAAAAATATTTGCCGCATAAGCGGTTTGGGGAACCTTTGGCGATAGAATTGCCCGACGGGAGCACCTTGAGGGACCTGCTGAATCATACGGGTATCCCCGAAGACCAGGTATTTACCATCCTTGTGGATGGAATACACCAGTCCCTGGACCATGTCCTTGCCGCAGACGAAAGAGTGTCGCTTTTTCCACCGGTGGGGGGCGGCTGAGGTGGCCGGGGTGTACGACAGTGGGAATCATCCCTCCGTTTTATTTAAGCCGGGCTATAAAATTTGGTTGGAAAAAGAAGGCGGAGTCCAGGGAGACGGCTTTTTCCAATTACTTGAGCACATAGAGCAAAAGGGCACCATAACCGCCGCGGCCCAGGCCATGCAAATGTCCTACCGGGCTGCCTGGGGCAAGATCAGGGCCGCGGAAAAACAGTGGCATATCTCCCTTGTAACCACCCGGGTGGGCGGTGAAACCGGTGGCGGAGCCAGGCTCACCCCGGGGGCAATCGATCTTTTGCACAGGTTTGGTAAATTTCGCCGGGAAGTTGATGCGGAAATAGCTAAAATATTTGCAGACAATTTTTACAGTTAATTTTTTGTATTCGTTATGCACGGTTAAACATATTGAATTGAGGTAGCTTTGTTATGGAGCTGTTATGGCAAGGTTTGTCCAAACTGGTGCGCGATCCGGAAGTGCTGGAAATAACTCTGTTCACCCTGCAGGTTTCCGGGACAGCCACTTTAATCAGCGTTTTAATCGGTGTGCCGGTTGGTTTTTTCTTGGCCACCAAGGTCTTTCCCGGCCGGAACCTGGTGATCAGCGTGGTCAACCTGGGCATGGGACTGCCGCCGGTGGTGGTGGGTCTGTGGGTGAGCCTTTTGCTGTGGCGTTCCGGTCCCCTCGGCATGCTGGGTTTGCAGTACACGCCAATGGCTATTATTATAGCCCAGGGAATTATAGCTTCGCCCATTGTGACGGGTTTTAGCGCCGCCGCCATCGGCCAGATTAACCCGAAGCTGCAGTTGCAGATCAAGGCCCTGGGAGCTTCCCGCTGGCAGTTGATTTGGCTGATGATTCGCGAGGCTCGGCTGGGACTGCTGGCGGCGGTGATTGCCGGTTTTGGCGGTGTTATTTCCGAGGTGGGCGCGGCCATGATGGTGGGCGGCAACATAGCCGGTCATACCAGGACCCTGACCACCGCCACCGTACTGGCGGTCAACAAAGGACTTTTCGATGTGGCCATCGCGCTGGGAGCGGTATTATTGACGCTGGCCTTTATCATTACCGCGCTTTTGACCGTGTCCCAGCAAAAAGGACGTTACATTTAGCCCGACCTCATAGCGATATTAACATTTGGATTAGCTATACAAATAACCAACTACAAAGACCCAGATTATAGTAAACTAAAGTAGGTGCCAAAAATGCAGGATCGCTACCACCGAAAAATAAACTACTTGCGCATTTCGGTAACTGACCGCTGTAATCTGCGTTGCGTTTACTGTATGCCTCCCGCCGGGGTTAAAAGCGTCTCCCACGGCCAGATACTGACCATTGAGGAAATAGCTGAGGTAGTGGCGGCGGGGGTGCCGGCGGGGATCAGTAAAGTGCGCCTGACCGGAGGTGAACCCCTGATCAGGCGCGGAGTCCTGGAACTGGTTGCAAAACTGCGGGCCATTCCGGAAATAGATGACATTGCGCTGACCACCAACGGTATCCTGCTGGAAAAAATGGCCCGGAATCTTAAGGATGCGGGGGTTGACAGGGTTAATATCAGCCTTGACACGCTTAAACCCGTCCGCTATCGCGAGGTGACCAGGGGCGGCAACCTGGACCAAGTTTGGCGCGGTATCAACACCGCCCTGGGCCTTGGGCTGCAGCTGGTGAAAATAAACACCGTGGTCATCCGTGGTTTTAACGATGATGAATTGGAGGATATGGCCCGGTTGACGATGGAACACCCACTGCATGTGCGCTTTATAGAGTTGATGCCGGTGGGCACTTCGGAAAACTGGGCCCGGGGAAGGTATATCCCTTCGTCGGAGGTGCGGGAATTGATTACCGGAGCGCTGGGCAATCTTACAGATGAAAACCGGACTTTGGGCAACGGCCCCGCCCGTTATGGACGCCTGCCCGGGGCGTTGGGCACCGTGGGGTTCATATCGGCGGTGAGCGACCATTTTTGTGACCGGTGCAACCGCTTGCGCCTTACCGCCACCGGCCAGCTAAGGCCTTGCCTGTTCAGCCACCGGGAAACAGACCTCAAAGGCGCGCTGCGTTCCGGGGCGGACCGGGAAGCGCTGACGCGGATTTTCCAGTCCACCGTAATGAGCAAGCCCGACCGCCATCACCTGGAGACCGACCGGCCACAGCATGACCGGGTTATGTCCCAAATCGGGGGTTAGTAAAATATGGGTAACCAAGGATACGGTCCATTGACTCATTTTGACGAAAAAGGGGCGGCCCGGATGGTCGATATCGGAGCCAAAGGCGACACCGCCCGGGAAGCTGTTGCCCGGGGTGTCGTGATTATGCGGCCCGAAACCCTGGCTCTTATAGCCGGCGGCCGGGTGGCCAAGGGGGACGTGCTGGCAGTGGCCCGGGTGGCCGGGATCATGGCCGCCAAGGAGACCGGCCGGCTTATACCCATGGCCCATCCCATCAGCTTGACCGGCGTCAACGTGGATTTCCGGCTGCAGGAGCCGGACCGGGTGGGAATCCAGGCCCGGGTGCGCACCACCGGCAAAACCGGGGTGGAAATGGAGGCGCTCACCGCTGTGACCGTTGCCGGCCTGACCATATATGACATGTGCAAGGCCGTGGACCGGGAGATGGTGGTGGGCAACGTCAGGTTAATCAGCAAAACCGGCGGCAAAAGCGGAACTTTTGCCAGGGAGGACGAAGAGACATGGGATATATAGTGGCTGTGTGCACCAGTCCCCAAAAAGGCATGCGCAAAAAAAACGCCGGCGCCGGGCGGCTGGTGAATGAACACGGGCTGGAAGGCGACGCCCATGCCGGTGACTGGCACCGACAGGTCAGCCTGCTGGCCCTGGAGAGCGTCCAAAAAATGCGTGACGCCGGGCTGGACGTAAACCCGGGGGACTTTGCCGAAAATATCACCACCGTGGGGGTGGACCTGATTTCTCTGCCCCTGGGCGCCAAGATGGCCCTAGGCCCCGAGGCGTTGGGCGAGGTAACCCAGATCGGCAAGGAGTGCCATACCCGCTGCGCCATCTACCACCAGGCCGGGGACTGTGTGATGCCCCGGGAGGGCATATTCATCAAGGTCATTAACGGCGGCGCAGTCAAGGTGGGCGACGAGGTGCGGGTTCTTGAGGGATAAAATCGCCGTTCCCATATTATCCGTGGTGGGCTGGTCCGGCACCGGCAAAACCACCTTCCTGGAAAAACTGGTGACCCGGCTGAAGGAAAGGGGCTACCGGGTGGGGTTTATCAAGCATCACCG
>JAKSCU010000493.1 GCA_022360435.1 Bacillota bacterium | reverse complement strand
TTTTGTGGAATGGTATTTGCTTTTATTAATATTGGGCGGCTTGTTGCTTTTTTACCTGGCGGTGGTCGTGCTTTACAAGCCCCTGCGGCTGCTGTTCAATCTGGCGGTTTGCGTGGTGACGGGGACGGTTCTTCTGTGGTTGTTGAATCTGGCGCTGGGGTTTGCCAATATGCAAGTGGCTTTTAACCCTTTCACCGTGCTGGTGGCCGGCATATTTCACCTGCCGGGCCTGGTGCTGCTGGTGGTGTTGACCAGATGGTTTGTGTAGGTGGTTTTCAGAATGAAACCACCCCCTGCCCAAACTTTTTCGGGATACACTATACACGGGTTTGGATACTGTATGCGTTTAAATATTCTGGAACATCTGTGCTTTCTTGACGAGTTCCAATTATTAAAATATACTTAACACTACAGTAGCTGACCGAGCCACAAGGAGCCGAGCCATGGTGGCGGCGGGATTGTCCCCAAAATGCAACGTGAATGTCCGACGTATTTGTAATGAAAGTTCTTTTTATTATAATTTAAAATCTAAAATTTAGAAAGATTGCGTCGGGGGTGAGGGACATAGGTCCACGAATAGTTGAAGCTTACGTGGGGGAGTACGCCAGCGGTAAAAGCGAAGTGGCCGTGAACCGCGCTTTGGAACTGGCCGGGTATGGTCGTAAAGTTACCTTGGTGGACCTGGACATTGTTGAACCTTTTTACACTCTGCGTCCAATTAAAAAGGAATTGGAACAGAAAGGTATTGCCGTTTTGGCCTGGGAAACCAAAGATACCGTGGGGCTTGGCGAAACCGGCAACGTTCTTCGGGCGGAAAACCGCTGGGCACTGCGCCGGGACGGAGATATTATCCTTGATATCGGTTATGGTGCTGAAGGGGCCAAAACGCTGAACTTGCTGGAGGATGCCGTGACGGATCCGGACTTGAGGGTTTACGCCGTGATTAACATTGCGCGGCCAATGACGGGGACGGCGCCCGAAATATTGGAGTATGTGCGGGAGTTGGGCCGGGTGGACGGACTGGTCAACAACAGCCACCTGGGGGATGACACAGATGTGGAAATAGTAAGGGAAGGAGCACGTTTGGTGGCCGCCGTCGCCGGGGAATTGGGCGTCAATGTGGTGGCCACTACCGCCGTGGTGAATGTGGCGGAACAAATCGGACCGGAGGACGGGTTCGGCAACCCGGTAAGGAAGCTGGTAAGATATATGCCGCGGACATTTTGGTAATTTTCCCATGAGGATTAGACTTAGGAGGTGTACATCAGTGCCAGAAAAACCGATACAAGGAGAAAAAAGGGTGTTCGTCACCGGCAATGAAGTTGTTGCCTGGGCGGCCCTGGCGGCTGGTGCGGATATTATGTACGGTTATCCCATCACGCCCCAAAACGAGATCATGCATTACTGGACCAGGATGATACCCAAGTATGGCCGCAGGTTCCTGCAAACCGAGGATGAACTGTCGGCCGGATTCACCACCGTTGGTGGCGTTCTGGCCGGTCGAAGGGCTTTTACCGCCACTGCCGGGCCGGGCAACACGCTAATGCAAGAACCCATAAGTATGGCCGAAGCTATGCGTCTGCCTATAGTGGTGGTGGTAAAGCAGCGGGGCGGCCCTTCCACCGCCACCGTTATCTATTCTCAGCAGGAGGTCACCATGACAACCATTGGCGGTAATGGTGAGGGCATGCGGGTGGTTTATTCCACCGCCACGCACCAGGAACTGTTTGACTATACCGTCAAATCTTTTAATACCGCTTGGCAATACCGCTTCCCCACCTTTGTGTTGGGTGACGGGTATCAGGCTAAAATGAGGGAGTCGCTGGTGTTTTACGACCCGGCGGAGCGGGGTATTCAAATGGTACCCACCGAGCCCTTCGTGGGACGACCCGGTATGCCCGGAGTGGACAGGCCCCCCGCCCACTTGAGAAATACTTACAACGTGGAAGAGGAACTTTACGAGGCGGTGAAAGATAGCTTGGCCGATTATGCCAAGGCCGCGCCTGAAATCGCCGAGCACGAGGTCTTTGAAACCGAGGACGCCGATCTGGTGATTATATCCCACGGCGTGGTCACCCGGGCGGGCAAAGTGGCTGTCAGGGAGCTGCGAGAACAGGGTTACAAAGTTGGTCACTTCCGGCCTATCACCCTGCGCCCCATGCCTGAAAAAGAAATGCGCGACATGGCCGCCAAGGCCAAGCAACTGCTGGTGGTGGAATCCTCCAGCGGGCAATTTGACCGCTTGGTTAAGGAAGTTCTGTATGGCAGCCGGTGTGAGATGTTTTCCCTGTTCAGGCCGGGTGTGGGTATAACTTCCGAAGAGATCGTCGTTCGGGTCAAGGAAATATTAGGGTAGGAAAATAAAATAACCGGACTGGTTGAACACACTGTGTAAATTTTGGAAACAATATGTTCTTTATATAGAGAAATATTTTTTCATAAATGCATGTTTTAATTTTTTATTGCCGAGGGAAAATGAAAGGGGGCCAATTAAATGACAGTTCAGCCTGCCATGCCCAAATGTTGGCGCATGGAGACAAAACCCCACAAGTTCTGCCCGGGCTGCGGTCACGGACTGGTGCTAAAAGCCTTGGGGCAGGCGATAGACGAACTGGGTATTCAAAATAAGATTGTTTTAGGTTGTGATATCGGCTGTTC
>JAKSCU010000297.1 GCA_022360435.1 Bacillota bacterium | reverse complement strand
GAGCGGTCGAAGGGCACGTCCGGCGACTGATTGCGGGCGATGATCTCCTTGCTGCTGTCCGGCTGCACGATCGTCTGCGGCGCCGGCTCCTCGGTGGGGTCGGATGCGCTCCAGCCCGCCACCGACCAGCCATCGTCGACCCGCTCGCGAACGGTCGGCTCGAAGCGGCCGGTCCGGTTGCTGACCGCGCCGCGCCCCTTGCGTTTGATCGTGCCGCCGCTCGTGTTCCGCCGTTCCATGGACGTAGCCTAGCAGAACATGAGAACATAACAAGAACAAGAAATGCCATAGGCGGTCAAATCTATAGTCCCAGAAAAATCGCCCCTTCTGCGATTGCAAAATTTCGTATCTTCGGGTATTTCCGAAATATGCCTTTGGATATGCCGGCCCAAGCCTCGGCAAACCGCGCCTTGGAGGCCATCACGGCCCTCGACAATCCCTTGCGCCTCGCCCTCTTTCGCCTGTTGGTGCGAGAGGGTCCAGCCGCCCAGAGCGCCGGCGCCTTGGCACAGCACCTCGACGTGCCGCCCTCGACCCTGTCGAGCCACCTGGCGCAGCTTGAGCGTGCCCGCCTTCTCCGCGCCTGGAAGGTCGACCGCCGTGTGTTCTACGCAGCCGATCTCGATGGCCTGAAAGCCCTGCTCGGCTTTCTGTTCGAGGACTGCGGCAACGGCCATCCCGAGGTCCGCAGCCACCTCTCCAACCTGCTGTCCCTTCCGCGGCCCGAAGCGGGCCACGCCACCCCCGCCTCTAGCCCGTCCGAAAGGAGATCGGAGATGAGCGACCACCCCTATACCGTCCTGTTCCTCTGCACCTCCAACACGGCCCGCAGCCAAATGGCTGAGAGCATTCTGAACCGTCTGGGTCAGGGGCGCTTCAAGGGCTTCAGCGCCGGCAGCCACCCGGCAGCAAGCATCCACCCGGCGACCCTCGCCCTGCTGCAAAAGCTCAACTATCCGACCGAGGGGCTACGCCCCAAGACCTGGGAAGACTTCGCCGGGGCGGATGCGACCGAACTGGACTTCGTCTTCACGGTCTGCGACCGCGCCGCGCAGGAGAGCTGCCCGGTCTGGCCGGGGCAGCCCATGACAGCCCATTGGGGCGTACCGGACCCGGCCGCGGCCGAGGGCAGCGACAGCGAGAAGGCGCTGGCCTTCTCGGAAGCCTATCGCATGCTCAACAACCGCATCTCG
>JAKSCU010000419.1 GCA_022360435.1 Bacillota bacterium | reverse complement strand
TCCAGCATAATGTGCTCCAGTTCCTCTTCCCGCATCTGGCCGTGGGCCACCACAATACGGGCTTCGGGCTCCAGTGACTTCAGCCAGCGGGCCACCCGGTCCAGATCGGCCACTCGGTTGTGCACAAAATAGACCTGCCCGTCCCGATTCAATTCCCTGCGGATAGCTTCCCGGATTAGCACCGGGTCCTCCTCCAGGACATAGGTTTGCACCGGGAACCTGTTTTCCGGCGGTGTTTCCAACAGACTGGTGTCCCGCACACCCACCAGGGACATGTGCAGAGTACGCGGGATGGGCGTGGCTGTCAGGGTCAGGACGTCCACGGTCTTACGCATTTGTTTCAGTTTTTCCTTGTGTGACACGCCAAAGCGCTGTTCCTCGTCAACCACCAGAATACCCAGGTCCTTAAAAGCTATATCATCCTGTACCAAGCGGTGAGTGCCGATAACAATGTCGATGCGCCCCTCTTGCAGATCACCGATAATCTGGCGTTGTTCCCGGGACGTGCGGAAGCGGCTGAGCATCTCCACCTGCACCGGGTACCGGTCAAACCTCTCCCGGAAGGTGTTGAAGTGCTGCTGAGCCAGGATGGTGGTGGGAACCAGCACCGCCGCCTGCTTGCCCTCCATTACCGCCTTAAAGGCCGCCCGCAGCGCCACTTCGGTCTTACCGTAGCCGACATCGCCGCATAACAGCCGGTCCATGGGACGCGGGTTCTCCATGTCCCGCTTGACCTCTTTGATGGTCCTGGCCTGGTCCGGCGTTTCCTCATAGGGGAAACTGTCCTCGAACTCCCGCTGCCACACGGTGTCGGGGCCATAAGCGTAACCCCGCACCGTCTCCCGGGCGGCATAAAGTTCCAGCAATTCCTGGGCCATATCCCGCACGGCTTCCCGTACCCGGCTTTTAACCCGGTTCCACTCGGAGCCGCCCAGCTTGGAAAGTCTGGGAGCGTCGGCCTCGGCGCCAAGGTACTTTTGGAGTAAGCCCACCTGGTCGGTGGGCACGTATAACTTATCCGCGCCCGAGTATTTAATCAGCAGATATTCCTTGCGGATTTCACCGATATCAAGGGGCACAATCCCCTGGTAGCGTCCGATGCCGTGGTTGACATGCACCACGAAGTCCCCAACTTTTAAATCGGTGAAGGGTTCCAGCCGGCCCGGCCCGGTCCGGGGCTGCTCCCGGCGCTTGCGCTTGCGCTGGCCGAATATTTCGCCCTCGGTAATCAGCACCAGCCGGGCGTTGACCAGTTCAACCCCCCCCGAAAGCTGCCCGTGGGTAATTACCACGTTACCCGCCCGGACTTCGCTTTCCAGGGAGGACATGTAATACACGTCCAGCTTTTCGTCCCGTAATGAGTTTAGCAGGTGAGTGCCGCGGTCTTCGGCAGTCACCAACAGTACCACCGCATTTCCGTTGCGACGCCAGTTCCTGATTTCCCCCGCCAGCAGTTCGGTGCGTCCCATGAAGCTGTGCATGGACTTGGCGGTAAAGTTGACTATGTTTTGCGGTCGTATGAAGGGCGCCTGCCGGGGCATAAAGGAAAAGTACACCGCCTGCCTCGGCGCCAAGCCATTGTACAATTCCTCCCAGTCAATGTAGCCTTTAAGCTGGCCGGGCAGCACCTTACCCCGGGTAAGGAGATCAGCGTAAGTCTCGGTTCGCTCCCGCTGGATGCTCTGCACCAACTCCCTTATTTTACCGGGTTCATACAGTAAAACCGGCGCCCGGGCGGGCAGGTAATCCAGCAAGCTGACGGGCGCCGGATAAAAATAAGGTAGGAATAGTTCCAAACCCTGAAAATACACCCCGTCATCAAGCATCTCCGTAAGGCGTCCAAAATGCTCTTCCAAAAAGCGTTGCGCCGCCGGGTCGCCGGATCTGGCCAGCTTGCGCTGCTGAATACGGTATTCCCCCCGTACCGCCCCCCGGCCCAGCGGCCACTTGTCCTCGGCCACCACGAACTCCCGGGCCGGAAAAATTTCCAGCCGGTTCAGTTTCTCCCCGGAGCGCTGCGAGCCCACTTCGAAAACCCGTATGGAATCCACTTCGTCGTCGAAGAACTCCATCCGCACCGGCAGGGACCAGGTTGGCGGGAAAATATCCACAATACCGCCCCGGGTACTGAAATGGCCGGCGCTTTCCACCAGGTCGACCCGCTCATAGCCCATGGCCACCAACCGGTGGGCCAGCTCCCCAAGTGCAACCCGGTCTCCCACCGCCAGTTTCATGTGCATGGACGCAAATACGCCGGGCGGGCTGAGCCTGCGCATCAAAGCCTCCACCGGCGCCACCACCACCATGGGACCGTCGCCGCAAAGACCTTCCAGCACCGCCAGACGACGGGTAAGGACCTCCTTACCGTGAGCCAGCACGTGGTAAGGCAATAACTCGTAAACAGGAAATTGCTCCACCCGGGTTCCCGGCAACAGCGAGGACAGGTCTTCCCATACCTGTACGGCCTCAGATTCGCCCGGCGTTACCACCAGCGCGCTGGGACAAACATCCTCGATCAATGCCGCTGCCAGAAGGTTGCGCTGCGCTCCGGTCAGCCCAAAAACCTGCTGCTGGCGACGCCCGGTTTGAAACGCCTTGACCAGGCCGGCATATTCCGTTGTACCTAATATATGTTTTAATAAACCCTGCATTTGTACCCCTGTTTGATCCGGGCACCACAAAAAAAACTTTAGTTATCAGCTTTCCCGAGCTGTATGTTGAAGGTTACACGATGACGCCCGAGGTGGTGCATGTTTTGGCGGAGCCGTCAAATGGTCCTTCGGTCACCCGC
>JAKSCU010000492.1 GCA_022360435.1 Bacillota bacterium | reverse complement strand
TCGACCACCGGCCGGTTGATCACCACGGTGCTCACTTCGAGGTTGCCCTGAACCAGCTCTTCGAAGCACGGCTCGAGCACCACACTGCCCACTTCGAGCAGTCTGCCTGTTTCGCCCTCGATGCCCGGCACGCGCAACTCGAGACCCACGACAAGCAACCTGCCATTGGATGTCAGCTTCGCTTCGTCGAGCGATACTTCCGCCCCGGTCATCTCATAGAGCATCTCACGTGTCATTGCCGCCAGCCGATGCGGCCTCGTGAAATACCACCCCGCCGTCAGCACACTACAGGCGAGCACTGCAAGGCAAAGCGCCGCCGAGCCCAACAGCCGAAGCGCGCGCCGACGTCTGCGGCAGCGTGGCGATGAATGGCCCCGCTTGCAGACAGGCTCGGATTGACTGGGTACCGCGTTCAGATTCATCGGCTGGGTGGTCGGATCGCTGGCGGTGGCGCGAAGACGTATTGTACCGCTCGCCCACCGCCTGACGCGAGCGACTTGATCCGCTATTCTCATCGGCGAATCGATACCCCCGCCATCAGGAGCCTGTCGTGCCCTTCAAAGAGACCATTCAGTACGATGACTTTGCCAAAATCGACCTGCGTGTGGCGACCGTCCTCGAAGCCGAGGAACACCCCAACGCCGACCGTCTGCTCAAACTGCAAGTCGATCTGGGCGAGGAAAAACGGCAGATTTGTGCGGGCATCCGCAACTACGTCGAAGACCCGGCTACGCTGGTAGGCAAGCAGATCATCGTCGTCGCGAATCTGGCTCCGCGGAAGATCCGTGGCGAGGAGTCCAACGGGATGCTCATCGCCGCGAGCTCGATCGAAGGCGACGAGATCAAGGACGTGATCGTGCTGCAGCCATCCCGACCCGCTCCCGCCGGTTCAAGTGTGAGCTGAAACCACAGACATTCGCATCGGAGGCGGCGCAAAGTTGAAGCACCTTTCTGTCACCGCGCACCGGATGTTAGTTTTCCGTGAACGGCCGCAGCAGCGTCAGAGTGGAAATCATGGGGTTAGTATCGTGTTTTCAGTGGCTCCTGCGTACGCCTGGACCTGCTGCCAGCTTTCCAATCACGCTACTCGGGAAACGATGACATGAAACGTCCGCTGTT
>JAKSCU010000323.1 GCA_022360435.1 Bacillota bacterium | reverse complement strand
GGCGGATCACCCGCATCCGTGGGGGTGGGTGACGTCGAGGCCTTATCGCATCGCGGCGACGCAGGTTGCCATCGGTGCTCACGGCGGCGAGGGAGAGCCGACCTGGCAGTCGAAAGCCAATTACGGCTATCTCGACGGTCACGCGTCGACGCATCGTTTTGAAGATGTCTGGAAGGACTTCAACGAAAATCGGTTCGACTGGCGACTGGCGCGATAGCTTGTCGCACGGTCGCAAAAAGGAAGTAGCACCATGAAGTGTAGTGTTCCCCTTTGCCTGGCGCTGGGTTTGTTCAGCTGGACTGCTTCGCCATCGCTCGCGTTTTTCGAGGGCAATGACGTCGCGCCGCGCGTCGAGGATGGCAAGATCGTGAACGATGCCTGGGGCCACGAGAGTGGAGAGATCGACTACCTGAACCAGCGTGTTTTTTCGTGGGATGCGCATCCGTTCATCTCCGACTTTTTCAGCGACCCGGGTTTCAACGCCCGTGTGGTGGATGACTTCCCTGGATACCCGGGTCATGGCTTTCCCACGAACGCGCGCTTTGGAGCGCAATTCATCGATGAGCTGCTGTTCTGGGATGGCAACGGCGAGGTCAATCTGCAGCCTGCCACGACGCAGCATGCCGAGATTGAGTTCGGGCCGTGGACGGTGACGGTCGATGGCACTGGCGTGACCAGCGACGAGGACATGATCTTCTGGGGGACATCGTCGGGCCCAACCAATGTTGGGCCGCACGAGCATCTGAGCACGTCGATCCTGGGAACCGACACCGCTGGCATCTTTGTGGTGACGATGAAATCGGTTACGGACGCGGTGGGCATTGAAGATTCCGATCCGGTGTTCGTGGTGTTCAACAATGGCGGAGCGGCCCTGGACGCTGCGCAGATGGAAGCGTTTGCGTTTCTCGGAGCCGACGTCACGGGCGACTACAACGGCGACGGCGTCGTTGACGTCGCGGACTACTCGGTTTGGCGGAGTACGTATGGCTCGGACGATTTGCGAGCGGATGGCAACGATGACGGATTTGTCGATGCAGCGGACTACACCATCTGGCGGGACAACCTGAGCCCCTCAGCGGCGTCGCTACTGGTTCCCGAGCCAATGTCGTTTGGTCTTTTGACAATGGGCGGCGTCGCGATTGGTTTGCGGCGTCGCAGGAAGTGAGTTGTTTTTCTATTCTTCAATCGGCCCGGCTCGTCGTCGCGG
>JAKSCU010000474.1 GCA_022360435.1 Bacillota bacterium | reverse complement strand
TGGAACCCCAGGACTCGCCGCGCTCGGCTTCCCGATGCAGATGCCGCACGGCCCGGAACGCCTCCTCTCCCGTGTCAAAAGAGGCGAAATCCACGCCGCTGTGTTGCCGCACCGCTTCCAGCATGGGTATCCGGACCCAGGGTTTGGCCAGATTTATTTGGTGTTCACCGTAATTTAATGCTCCGGCGCCCAACACCTCTTGAGCCACGTCGACAATTAAATCCTCGGTGAGGTTCATCATGTCGTTGTAGTCGGCATAGGCCTGATACAGTTCCAGCATGGTGAATTCCGGATTGTGCCTGGTGCTGATGCCCTCGTTGCGAAAGTTGCGGTTGATTTCGTAAACCTTTTCAAAGCCGCCCACCAGCAGACGTTTAAGGTACAGTTCCGGCGCGACGCGCAGGAACAGGTTCATATCCAAGGCGTTGTGATGGGTGCTAAACGGCCTGGCGGTGGCGCCGCCGGCGATGGGGTGCATCATGGGGGTTTCAACTTCCAGGAAGCCTCTTTGTTCAAGATAGCCGCGCACAGCCTTAATGATTAGGCTGCGTTTAACAAAGGTTTCCTTAACCCCCGGGTTGACAATTAAGTCCACGTAACGCTGGCGGTAACGCAAATCCACATCACGCAGGCCGTGCCACTTTTCTGGGAGCGGGCGCAGTGACTTGCTCAACAATCGCAAGGTTTGTATCGCCACGGTAATCTCCCCGGTCCGGGTTTTAAAAACCTTGCCGGAGACGCCAATGATATCCCCAATGTCCAGCTTGGTGAACAATTCATAAGCCTGTTCGCCCACATCGTTAAGACGGGCATAAATCTGGATCTGGCCGGTACCGTCCCGGATATTGGCAAAAGCGGCCTTACCGTGTCCCCGCCGGGCGGTAATCCGTCCCGCCAGGGATACCTGTTGCCCCTCAAATTTATCATAATCGTCGGTTACCCGGGCGGCGTGGTGTGCAAAGTCATGCTTGCCGCCGTAAGGTTCTATGCCCCGGACCCTAAACTCGGTCAATTTTTCCAGCCGCACCCGCATTAGTTCGTTCAGGTCCTCGGCCCCTTGATGCTCCAAGACTTCCTGTTCCTTAGCTGCCGAACTGTAGATGCTTTTTCCCGTAGGGGCACATAAGTCCGCAGGGAATTGTTCCTTGTCGCTGCGGTCCTGCTTTTTATCCTGGGACATTTTGGTCAAACCTCCGCTAGTTACCGTTCCTTATTTGATGATGTCCACAATTTGGTATTTTAGCGAACCCGCCGGCACCACGACTTCCACCGTTTCCCCCTTGGGACAGCCAAGAATGGCTTTGCCCACCGGCGATTCGTTGGAAATCTTGTTGTTGCCCGGGTCGGCCTCGGCGGAGCCGACGATGGTGCATTCAAATTCTTCGCCAAATTCCAAGTCCCGCAATAAAACCTTTGAACCCACGGACACCACTTCGGTACCCAGGTTTTCATCATCAATAATCTTGGCGTTGCGCAGCATTGTCTCCAGGGTTAAAATCCTGCCCTCGATAAAAGCTTGTTCGTTTTTGGCGTCTTCATACTCGGAATTTTCACTGATATCGCCAAACTCTATGGCCTGCTTGATACGCTGGGCCACCTCCCGCCGCCGCACCGATTTCAGTTGTTCCAGTTCTTCTTCCAACTTTTTTAAACCCTCTATGGTAAGAATGACTTCCTTTCTACCGCTCATTCATTCCGTCTCCTTAATTTGAATTTTACAGAACAATATATGATGTTCCCTATGAATTATTCAAGATCGTTAAAATTTCCCGCTACAAGCCCAACTAGCAATTAAAGCACTGCAAAATAATCACTATTTTGCAGTGCCCCGCCCTGCGGCTTTTTTCCATAACATTATATGAGCGCCTTAACCTTCTGTCAAGGCATGTTAAGCATATGTTAATTATTTTATTGCGCCAAATTCAACCCGACCCGGGCCCGCTCACGGATTTCCCGAATTTGTTCCTTGCCGACCGCCCTTTCGAAACTGCGAAAACCGGCCAGTTTGAAGCCGTGTTTTCGGGCCAGGGCGGCTATTTCCTCCACCTGCTGCAGCGTCAGATCGCGCCCCAGGGTGAAATTTTCATACCGGCCCTCCATGGCCAGCATCATGGTCTCGGCCATGCAAGCATAAGACATGCCCGGCGGAAAACCAAAATTAAAGTTAAAATTAACCTCCCCGGGCACTTCCACCACGCCCCCTTCAATAACCAGCACGTCTTTGCGCTGTTCGGCCACCTGCCTGGAAACGCTGCGGGGACGGCTGACGTCACAGACAACGGTGCCGGGCATCAGGTCCCCGGGGCCGATGATGGTGTCCACGGCGCTTGTAACCACAATTACTATCTGCGCATTTTGCAGGGCGTGCTTGATATCGGAAGTTACCCGGGCCGCCACACCGGTTTCGTACAGTATCCGCCGGGCCAACTCATCCAGGCGGCTTTTCTCCCGGGCCACCAGGGTCAGGGAATGGACTTTCCCGGCCAGCATCCTGGCACACACCCGGCCTATGGAACCGGTGGCCCCCACCACCACAGCGTGGCTCTGGTTAATTTCATGGCCCATCAGGCGCGCCGCTTCCTCGGCGCCCTCAATCGCCGTAGCCACGGTATAGCTGTTGCCGGTGGTGACGGCGATGTCCAGATTTTTGGCGATGGTGATGCCGGCGTCCCCCACCACCGAGGTGAACGCGCCCAGGCCCACGATTTTGGCTCCCAACTTTTGGGCCAGTTTACCGGCCTTAATTATTTTTCTCAACACGTATTCTTCGGGCAGTTCCATCATCAGCCTGGCGGTAACCGGGCAGGCAACGAACCACCCCTCGGTCCGGCCATGTTGGGAATACACGCCGGTAATCTTGGAAACTTTGATGGGGGGGGCTAATTTGAACAGGTTTTCTTGCCAATGCGGTGGCAGCTTGCCCACCGGGCCGAATTTCCTGGCAAAATCGCGTATGTCCAGGGGGTGAATGATAAAAGCAAAAGGGTTCATCAGTGACTGGTACCTCCTTATTTATCCGTCGCTAGCCGCGGGTCTTGACGGCCCGGACCACCGCCCGCACTTCCGCCGGGTCAACATACTTGTCCTCCCTTATGGGAGAATCGCCTATTTCCAACCCCACCACTTCCTTGTCCAGAGCAGCCCTGATTATTTTAATGCGCTTATTCGAACCGATAACCACTATCTGGTCGAAAGAATGCGCCCTGGCCGTCAGTTCCATAATGAAATTGAACAGCTCGATACCACTTTTATCCCGGACAAAATCCCAGCGTTCCGACTCGCTCATCAACAGTATGAAGTCCACGCCCTCTTCCCGCAGCAAGGTATTGATTTCTTCCCGATTGGCGATGGGAAAACCGATTACGGCCAAGCTTTTGCCCTTGCGCACCTCGCCCAGGTTTTCCAGCCGGGAGACGAATGTGCGGTCAATGCCAAGGCGCGCGGCCACATCGGTCTGGGAAAGCCCGGCGGAACGCATGCGTAATATCTCGTTAATCACGTAATCCAGCTTGTGCTTACTGACCACCTTGTCACCAATGCGAATCAGGTCCACTTCCAAGGGCCGCCTCCTTTTAAAAGCCGCGCCTTATATCCGTACCTACAAAGCGCGTTTTCAATATTTGGAACTTCAATTGCCGCCATGGATCAGTCGGTAAAATACCCTGTCACAAATACAAATATGACTGTGCACAATCTTGTGAACAGTCATATTGTAACAATGGTTTCCTGCCAAGTCAAAGTTTTTTTATATTTTAATGAAAAAATAGCCTGTCCAGACTATTTTCATTTAGGTTCTTATTGAGCATCTGTAAAAGTAAACAATTCATCGATTGGCGTTTTTAGAGCTTTGGCAATATCGAAAGCCAGTTTTAAAGAAGGGTTGTATTTTCCCTTTTCCAGGTGAACGATGGTTTCACGCCTGACCCCCACCTTTTTAGCCAACTCCTCCTGCGTTAGGCCTTCCTTGCCCCTGAATTCTTTAATACGCGTAATTAAAACCATTTTGCACCAGCCTATCGCTCATAATACTGTAACGAAAAGGTAAATACCAGGATTTGTATGCCAAAATTAAGGGCAAATGCCATCACGTAGATGTCGGTTATGGGAACCAGGGAAGCAAAGGTTGAAGCCAGGGCAAAAAACACAATGGAAACTATAAACGCATTTTTCGCGGCATTGCCTACATTTTCTTTAAAACGTTCATCGGGGATTATTTTTTTAAAAGCAAAGAACCCCAAAAAACCAAAAAAGCCAAAAAATCCTGTATTATCAGTGAAAAAGCCAAGCAATCCCAAAAACCCAAGGAAACCTAAATACTGCAACTTGTTTTTCATAAGCACGCCTCGCCCCCATGTTATATATTTTTAACTTATTGTTATAAATATATAACGTACATAAGGCCTTGTCAACACTTTTTTAACTTATCCATATAGCATCAACCAAAATTCCCGGGTAAAAAAATCACGACTGCAACCCCGGTTGATGCGCTCCCGCAGGCGAGCGGCGCCACGCAGGCCCCGGGTGTACCAAGCCAGGTGCTTGCGCATCTCCCGGTTGGCAATATCTTCGCCCTTGGTTTCCGCCAGCAGTTCGTAATGTCGCACCGCGGTTTGCCGGCGCTCCTCCGGCGTGGGGTCGGGGAGTAGTTCCCCGGTGGCCAGGTAATGCCGGACACGGCTAAAAATCCAAGGGTTGCCCATGGCCGCCCGGCCAATCATCACCCCTTGGCAGCCGGTTTCTTCCAGCATTCGAGCGGCGTCTTCCGGACCGTGCACGTCCCCGTTGCCGATAACCGGCACCTCCACCGCCTCCCGCACCCGCCTGATAATGTCCCAGTCGGCCCGGCCGCTATAAAACTGCGACCTGGTGCGCCCGTGCACCGCTACCGCCGCCGCCCCTGCCTGCACCATCAGGCCGGCGAATTCCACGGCGTTTACCGAATCTACGTCCCAACCCTTGCGTATTTTAACCGTAACCGGGCAATTAACCCTCTCGGCCACCGCCGCCACTATTTCGGCCGCCAGTGCGGGGTTGCGCATCAGGGCGGCCCCTTCGCCGTTTTTCACAATCTTGGGGGTGGGGCAGCCCATGTTGATGTCAATGACGGTAGCCCCCCGGCCGGCCACGATTTCCGCCGCCCGGGCCATGTATTCCGGTTGGCTGCCAAAAATTTGCATGCCCACGGGGCCGCGCTCTCCGCGGCAATCCAGCAATATATTGGTTTTGGGGTTACCGTAAATAAGAGCCTGGTCGCTGATCATTTCGGTATACACCAGGCCGCAGCCATGTTCGGCGGCCAGTATCCTAAACGCCCGGTCGGTGACCCCGGCCATGGGTGCGGCCACCACCGGATTTACTATCCTTACGCTATTTATTGCCAGCATCCAGCTTTAACCACTCCCATCAAACCTGGGGAATCACAATTGGCAGTTCCTTTCGTAAATTATGCGCAATCCGGTCAGGGTCAGGTAAGTGTCCACTTTGTCAATGGCGGTGGCTTCCTCGGCGATAAGTTCGGCCAATCCCCCGGTGGCCACCACAACGGGGCTGCCGGCCATTTCCCGTTTCATTCGTTCCACGATGCCGTTGACCTGACCCGCAAACCCGTAAATGAAACCCGATTGCATGCTGTTGACTGTGTTTTTGCCAATAACCGAGGGTGGTTTGATCAACTCCACCCGGGGCAGTTTGGCCGCCCTGGCAAAAAGGGCTTCGGTGGAAATAGCGATACCCGGGGCGATGGCCCCGCCCAGGTATTCCCCCCGGGCCGAAACCGCACAAAAGGTGGTGGCGGTCCCGAAATCCACGATAATCAGGGGGCCGCCGTACTGTTCATAAGCGGCCACCGCGTTAACAATCCGATCGGCGCCCACTTCCCGCGGGTTTTCGTACTTGATGGGCATGCCGGTTTTTATGCCCGGCCCCACCACCAGCGGAGTAATATGCAAATATTTCTGGCAGGTCCGCTCCAAGGTTGGATTGACCGGCGGCACCACCGACGACATTACCACGGCCTCGATATCGGCAAAGGTCAGTCCGGACGAATCGAACAGGTCCTTGAGCAGTATTCCGTATTCGTCGTCGGTGCGGTGCCTGACGGTGGACAACCGCCAGTATTGCACCAGTTCATCGGTCCGAAAAACGCCCAAAACAATATTGGTGTTGCCCACATCAAATACCATTATCACTGGCTGATTCCCTCTTTGTCATTTGATTTGTATACCTGCGACCGGCAAAGCTGAATCCCCGCCGGGAACAAAAATGCCTTGAACTACGCCAATTTTAACAGACTATACGGACTCTGCGCAATAAATCCTTTCTTCACCGCATCGCGCTCCCCCACCATGAAATTCGACGGTATAAAACTATAGACCAAACATTAAACTGAATTTGTTTTA
>JAKSCU010000502.1 GCA_022360435.1 Bacillota bacterium | reverse complement strand
TTGCAACAACTGCAATTGGCCAAATTCAAGAAACAAGCGCGTCGGTTATACCAAAATCCCTTTATGAAAAAGCGTTTTAACGAAGCCGGCGTGCATCCCGACGATATCAAACACCGGGACGATATTAAAAAGGTGCCGTTTACCTATAAAAACGATTTGCGGGACAATTATCCCACCGGGCTGCTGTGCGGCAATTGGGAAGACGTGGTGCGCATCCACCTGACTTCCGGGACCACCGGCGTCCCCACCCCCATGGCTTATACCAAAAACGACCTGGATGTTTGGGCCGTCTGCATGGCTCGTAACTTTGTGGCCGGCGGCCTAAAAAAAACCGACGTGGTCCAGCAAGCCCACGGTTTGGGTTTGTTTACCGGTGGATTCGGATTCCATTACGGCCTGGAGCGCGTGGGCGCCAAAATAGTACCCACCGGCGCCGGTGGAACCGAAAGACAGCTCAGACTAATGCGGCATTGGGGCACCACCGTCTTTACCGGCACCCCGTCCTATGCGGCGTATATCAGTGAAGTAGCCCTGGAAAAGGGCATTGACCCGGTTAAGGATTTAAAATTAAGGTTGGGCTTCCATGGCGGCGAACCCTGCACAGATGAACTGAGACACCGGATTAACGAGCGCCTGGGTTACAAAGCGCACGGCGGAGGTATGCGGCGCTGTTACGGACTGACGGAAATGGGCGGACCCATGGGCATGGACTGTGAGAGCGAAAGCGGCATACATATTTGGCTGGATCACTACCTGGTGGAGATGCTCGACCCGGATACCACGGCAACGGTAAAACCGGGCCGGCCCGGCGAGCTGGTGCTAAGCAACCTCAGTTTTGAAGCCATGCCCATTTTGCGCTTTCGCACCGGAGACCGGGTAATAATCACATTTGACAACTGCGAATGTGGGCGCACCCATCCCCGTATCACCAAATTTCTGGGCCGCACCGATGATATGCTGGTGGTAAGCGGAACAAATGTTTTCCCCAGCCAGGTGGAAACCGTACTGCTGCAACACCCCGGGTTAAGTGAACACTGGCAGTTGGTGGTGGGAAATAA
>JAKSCU010000488.1 GCA_022360435.1 Bacillota bacterium | reverse complement strand
CCGCTTCCGGTTTTTTCAGAAGTAACCAGTTAAAAAATATATTCTTCACAAGAGGAGACAATTCCTTCTTCAATTGAAAAATGTAATCAAAGCGGTTAGAAGCTCTCTTTTAGTTCTCCGGCCAGCACTTCGGGGAGAATCACTGTCCAGGGATCATCGTGCATAACCTGCATGTGGGTAATATCGCTGCCTACCAGGGGAAAAATGGTGAAACGGCCCACTATTCTGGCGTGGGCGGTAAATCCCTCATCCTCCCGGCGGGCGAAATAAATGGCGGCGTTAAAGGATGCGATGTTGCTGCGGTCATAGTAATCAATTATTTTTTTAAACCCTGCGGCCAGGTCTTCCAGGTCCCGGTCGGCAATGTCGTCAATGGTCCTTTTGCCGGGGATGACGCCCAGCATATCGCCCACGTGGCGCGGGGCGTATGCGGCCAGCCAGTGCGCCTGCCCGGTGCGTCCCAAGTATCGTTCGCCTGTTTGTTTTTCTGTTTCCACAAGCCGGGTCCAGTAATCGCGGCCGTGTTTTTTTACAAACTCGGCCGACGCGTCAATTAAGCGCCTGTCGTAGGAGCAAGGCTCGGGGCCGGCCAGAACTTGCAAATGAGGATGGATTAACGAGCCGCCGGCGTAAGGCATGTAATTCCAATTAATTGAAGCGTACCGGGCGCCTTCCGGATCGGCTGACGCGACCCGCCGCAAGTAGTTGAGTCCGGCCCCGAAGCTTTCCACCATCAGCTTGCCGTCTATTTCTTCCATGGGCACGTAGTGTTTTGAAGACATAATCACCACGGCGGCGTGCTTTTCATAAGGGTTGAGGTTGGGAATGGCCACGGCGTCCCCCACCCGGATCCTGCCCTCGGGAGATATGTCCGGCGTAAATTTGGGCGTTACCTTTTCCATTGCCGCGGGACAAAAGGGGCAAAATTTTTGTTTTGATTCTTCAACGAAAGGAGTCCAGTCATGGCGGTGCAAGGTTAATTTGCGGAAGGGAAAAATGCGCGACAACTGTCCGGTTAACGGATCGCGGCGTATTTCGCTGTTAACGGTTTGGGACGCGAAATCAGCGCGGGGATCCAAAAAAACAGTGTGGTTTTCGGTTTTAACAAACTCAACCGGCATAATAATTACCTCCCATCTCATTCCATGCTTGTCATGCCCGTCCAACTTGGAGTTTGCGGGTTCCGGGGTTGGCGGTCTCTGGCGCGCGGCGGTCGGCGGTTTTTATTGGCCGGCCAATCGCACCAGTTTTTCCATCAGGTCGGGGAAAGATATGCCCGCCGCCCGGGCCGCGTCCGGGTAGAGACTTGTTTCCGTCATGCCCGGCATAGTGTTTACCTCCAAAACGAAGGGCTTGCTTGCGGAGTCCACCATAAAATCGACCCGGGCCAAGCCACGGCAGCCGATGGCCTGGTAAGTTTTTTCGGCCCAAAAGCCGATCTCGGCCTGGATTTCTTTGCTGATCCGCGGCGGGATGATGTGTTCGCTCATTCCCACGGTGTATTTTGCTTCATAGTCGTAGACCCCGGTGGCGGAAACAATTTCAATCAACGGCAGCGCCTGCGGGTTTTCATTGCCCAGCACCGAAGCGGTAATCTCCGGGCCTTTCACGGTTTTTTCCACCAGTGCTTCGGTGTCATATTTAAACGCCTCTTCCAGGCCGGTTTTAATTTGGTTGCTGTCGTTCACGAAAGTAATGCCGATGGTGGAACCCTGGGTGGCGGCTTTAATAACCACCGGCAGGCCGAGCCCCGTTATTTTGGCTTTGATTTCCGACCGGGGGTTGTTTGTGAATTCTTCGAGGCTGACCGTGCAGTGTTCGGGTGTCGGTATCCCTTCGGCAAGCAGAATTTTTTTGGTGACGATCTTGTTCATGGCTATGGCGCTGGCCAGCACGCCCGAGCCGGTGTAAGGGATATCAAGCATCTCCAGCAGGCCCTGTATGGTGCCGTCTTCACCGTATTTACCGTGCAGGGCGATAAACGCAAGGCCGATATTATTATGCTTTAAATTTTCAACTATATTATTGTCCACGTCCATTTTTATAGCTTCGTAACCCTTTTCCAGCAATGCCCGGTAGATTGCTTCCCCGGTGCGCAGTGACACTTCCCTTTCCGCCGAACGACCGCCCAGCAGTACGCCGATTTTGGGATTCATTTGGGTCCACCTCCAGGTTTATTTCTTTAAATATATATTCTCCCGGAGGTTGAAAAATCCTGTGCACGCCACATATTTCCCTTGACTGAACGGGGATATTGGCTTATAATATCTTTTGCCGTATAAAATAAATTAGGGGAGTAGCTCAATGGTAGAGCAACGGTCTCCAAAACCGTAGGCTGCGGGTTCGAGTCCTGTCTCCCCTGCCAGAAGAATACCAAGAGTCGCAAGGGTTTGCGGCTCTTTTGTTTTTGCTGAAAATAGCTTAGATCTGGTTTTGGTTGACTATTGGTTGACTGTTTTGT
>JAKSCU010000398.1 GCA_022360435.1 Bacillota bacterium | reverse complement strand
TTTTGTGGCCAGGATATAGTCGCTCCTTCTATTGGATACTACCCTGCCTATTTTTAATTCAGATTCTCCATCACCATAGGATGCTGCAGTTTCTATGTAGTTCCCACCCATATCCAGATATCTGTTCAGAAGATAGTTCGCTTCAATAAGAGGAATTTCAAGGAGGTGAAATCCGCCGTATCCCAGAATTGAAGTTTCCAGGCCTGTTTTACCAAACTTTCTCTTTTCCATTACATCAACTCCATATAAGTATACTATATACTGTATTGACAATTATAGCATGATAGGTATATTATTTAAAGTAGTTACACTTATATCATATAGTTACACAAAGTAAACTGATGTGTATATGAAAGGAGCAGGGGTGCTGAATGAAATTTAAATCTGGTGATGACTGTCTTGCAGGTGTGGAGTGCTCTATAGAAAAAGCACTGGAGGTGCTGCAGGGAAAATGGACATTTTTGATTTTGAGGGATCTTTTTGAAGATACAAAAAGGTTTGGAGAGCTGAGAAAATCTCTTAAGGGTATAAGCCCCAAAACGTTGTCGGAACGGTTGAAGCACATGGAGAGCAAGGGCATTGTAGAGAGGACTGCGTATCCCACTATTCCCCCCACTGTGGAGTATTCATTGACCGAAAAGGGGAAGAGCCTGAAGCCGATAATAAAGGATATGAAGCACTGGGGTTCAAAATGGGGGTGAAAAACCTTTATATAACTTCAATCCGCCACCTCCTTGCAAACTAACTAACACAACGGGTTAAATTAGTATGGCAATAAACTCAAAAAACGAATATAATAGTTTAAATGAAATTTTTAATATAAGGAGATATAGTAAAGATGGTGGCGGATACGGTAATCGACTTGATAGGCAATACCCCAATGATAAGCCTGAAGAAAATGACAGGACTTAATTTATACGGGAAAGCGGAATTTTTAAATCCCGGCGGCAGTGTTAAAGACCGCATTGCCAGATACATGATTGAAGAAGCTGAAAGGCGCGGGCATTTGAAGCCGGGAATGACTATTATGGAGCCTACTTCCGGGAATACGGGTATTGGCATAGCATTGGTAGGAGTACAGAAAGGCTACCGGGTGGTAGTTGTAATGCCTGAAAATATGAGCGAGGAAAGAAAGAAGATTATTACCGCGCTGGGAGCGGAACTACTTCCTACATCCGCTGAAAAGAGTATAGGGGGTGCGGTGGAGGAAGTGGAAAGACGGGTAAAGGAAGACCCGTACATATTTGTCCCCCAGCAGTTTGAAAACCCCGACAACCCCATGATTCACTATAAGACAACCGCTCCTGAAATCTGCGATCAGCTTAACGGGGAAGTTGACATTTTTGTTTCGGGACTTGGGAGCGGAGGTACCCTTTGCGGCGTGGGGAAGTTTATCAAGGAAAAAAACCCTGATGCATTAATTGTAG
>JAKSCU010000486.1 GCA_022360435.1 Bacillota bacterium | reverse complement strand
TTTTTGTCACAACCAAAATTACTGCGAAATCAAAAAGGATTTTTGAATTTTATGTCGAAATAGTTGGAAAAGCATGAGTTATGAAAATGATTAGTGAGGGTGATGATGATGTTGCCCCGAACCCTGGCCGAACTTAAACAGGCGGTGGCGCGGGCATACAACGTTGTAAACCAGGAGATGTACGAAATTGGAGTAAAGCGTCTTCGGGTGGATGTTGCTGGCAACAAAATTATCATCCTGGCCGAGCATCGCCGTATCCCGGGCTTGAAGGCGCTGGACAAGGTGAATCGTTCGATTACCCGATTGACAGATGTCGCCTTGCTGGATGAAAATAAAAAGCGCCTGAAGGAACAATTGGAAACAGATCTGGAAATAAAAATAAAGACGGTTTTGAAGGATTACGATCCGGAACACGAAGTGGCCGCTACTGTGGCATTGCTTTACGAGCCCCTCGACGAAGGCTAAAACTGAAAAAATTTGTGCTTCAAACCTGGGTTTCTTTATGTAAAAAACAGGGGAAACCGGTGGACAGCATCAGGACCGATAAGGTTGCGGGAGCCTGACGGGAACCCAAAGGCCGTCGGTTTAAGGGTTGGTATCATTTGACCAACTTTTAAACCGGCGGCTTTTTTAAATGCTCGTACCGACTATTTTCCCAAGCCCTGCGTAATTAGGTAAAAAAATTAGTGAAAGGAGGGAACTAAGCTCAAAAAGGGTAAAATTGCCAACATTTTTAGGAGGAGGTAAAAAAATGCATCAGAAAAACGCCACCGTTGAGGATGTGGTAATCGCACTCAACACTATTACAGGCGGAAGATTGCCGTCAAAAATAGGTGACCTGTTTTCAGGGGAAAACCCATTTGTAGTTATTAAATCCTCAAACATCCCCGGAAAGGAAGTCACTGAAATCCCCGGCCTGGTTTTCGGAAACCCGGACCAGGCGGTACAGAAGCTGGCCGTGCTGATGACCCTGACGGAAACCGCCATAGAATTGGCTTGCGCCACCGGAGTCGACGCCATCGTGGCCCACCATCCCGTAGCGGACGCCGCCAACTTCGGCGGAGTAACCATGAAGAATTACTTGGGACTATACGGCATCGCTGTTTTTGAACTGCACGAAGCCTTCCACGGGCTGCATCCGGGCCTGGCCTATCTGCACGGGCACCGGGCGTTTAGGGTGGAGATTGCCTATGGCGGAATTCCAGGCAACATCATGTATGTCGGAAAAGCGCTGCCGGAAATTAAAACTGTGGGAGATATGCTTTCTCGCCTGCAAAAATTGATGTGCTTGGAAGAAGAACACGACATGCTCAAAACCGAGCGGGAGGTACGCAACTGCCGCACTTTGGAAGAAACCAGCGTGGCCGCAAACTTTAAAGTTTTATGCGGATGTGAGGACAGCAAATTTGAAAACATAATTCACATTTTTCCCCATACCGGGTTTACTCCGGAGCATCTTGAGCGGGCGGTGCGGGAGCATCCCGAAGCCGATACCCTGCTTGCCTCAATCAGCCGGGTTCCCGACAAGCACCCGTTAATTGAAAAGGCCGGGGAATTGGGCCTTAACTTTGTGGTTGGCAACTCCCACGCCATGGAGATATTTGAAAATGGCCTGCCGCTCGCCCTGGCCCTTCAGAAATTGCTCCCGGACACTGAGGTGTTGCTGTTCCGCGAACGCTACACCGCAACTCCGTTGAATGCCTTTAATGACAGAGCCCTTCATGCGTACGCCGCCATGATTGCGGATGAATACCTGATAAAATAAGAAAGCGCGCGCTTTGATACTCTTGTCCTTGAATCCGGCCATTAACATGGCTGGAGGTATATCTCCCCAAAAACGAAATAACTGAAAGGAGAAATTAAAATGGCAGAGCTTAATTCATCTCCCCAGAAGCGAGCTTTCACCAAAATAGAATATGTCGGCATTACTTTGGTTGTGCTGTCAATAATCGGCCTGTTTTTCAACCCCGCCGCCATTGCCGGCGTCTTTAACGGCATGGTGGAAAATGCCTATAAAATATTTCAGATTTTTATTTTCGGTTTCTGGAGAGACGGTGTTTGGTCTCCTTCAATCGTGGGCGTGGCCATTATCGTCAGTGTGATGATAGGGAGAATTTTGGAGCGCCTTGGGTTTACCGACGCGTTAATAAGGATTTTTGTACCTATAATGAAATATTTCAAGGTGAACTCGGCCGTAGTAATCCCCGCGGTTTATAACATACTGGGCGACATCAACGCCGCCGGCCGGATCGCAGGTCCCATTCTGGTAAAGGCCGGGGCCACCAAGGACGAGCAAAAAATCGCGGTGGCCACCATGGTGCAATCCCAGCAATCATTTTCCACCTTTATGCTGGGACTTCTGGCAATGACCACCGTAGGTATCCAAGTCTTTCCGGTAATTGTCATCGCCATGATTTTACCGATGATTGTGGTTCCGCCCCTGTTGCGCTTTACCATTTACCGCCAGGCTAAAGCTGTTACACTGGACGAGCTACCCCATTTCACCCCCAAAACCGCTGCTTTGCCGACCATTTTCGGCGCCGCCCGGGAGGGGGCCGAGCTTCTGTTTCTGCTGATTATCCCTGCCGGTGTGGTCATTTACGCAATTATCGGCGGCCTTGATTACCTGGGCTTGTGGGCGCCGGTAAAAGGCGCGCTGACCGCAATGCTGACCGGCCTTTCCATTCACCCGGAAACCGGTATACTGTCCATCCTGGTTTCTCCCACGCTGGCCATGGGCGTTCTTAAGGCTACCGTGGTTGCCGACCCCACCGCCATCGCCCCCAAACTGGTGATTGGCTCCTTTGTGCTGGCCTGTTCCGGGTTCCCCTTCTCTGTTATTTTCGGGCAGATACCCGCGGTATGGGCCAGCTGTACCGATTTAACCGAAAAAGAGGCCATGGCCGCCGCAGTGCTTGGCGCCACAATGAAATTAATCACCGCCGGCCTTGTGGCCACCCTACTTTACAAGTTTTTAATTTAATAATTCACCAACCTCCTGAGTGTCCAAAAGCATAGAAGCACGGCTAAAAAAGCCGTGCTTCTATGCCTTTTAATAATAACTATGAAGATGTTTTAAGATACTGCCTGAATAAGGTTGGACTGCAAAAGGCCGTTAAGAGGAATGGTATACTTTCCCCGGCTGTCCCAAAAAACCGGAATGTCGGGACGGCAAAGCGGTATATCAAAGCTGCCTCCTCGCTCGCTTACCAGCCGGAGTCCGAGGGAATCCGCCAGCATTCCGGGGTCCAGGGTAAAGTTGGTTTCTATTTCCAAAGCGATGTCCTCCGGAATTTTCTCCACTTCCAAGTATCGACCCGGCCTTGCCTCAATAGCTCCCATTCCCGCGGGAAAAGAGGAGAGATTGTAAAAAAACTCCCGTCCCAGCCCGGCCACTCTTTTTGTGCTGGTGATTATGGAAGCAAACCCATACCTGTCGCAACCTTCCGAACCCGGCAAGATACCGCCGCTTGTCTTTAGGGCGGTTTTAATATATGAACCGTCTTTAATGTTCTGCAGTTTTTCAGCGTAAATTTCCACCGCAATTTTCACTATCTTTCACCTCTTTGCGTTTTTTGGCACTATAATATGCCTGGTTTCGCAAAAGGTGAACGGAGGAAGCAAGGGTGACGGTTCATTGCTTAAAGCAAATTTTCAAAACCGTAACATAAAACTTGACGGCCTAATAGCAAGCAAGTGAAAAGGCCGGATTAGGTTATTTTACGTATGCCGCTCAACCTGCTTATCATCTCACGGGCCGAATCCTCGATGCTTTTAACCTTGGTGAGCCACTGATTAGTGTTAAAAAAAATATTTTCCTCGTCCGGGGGCAGCTCGTTCAATATGCCGGCCAGCCCGTCCCTTACTCCCCTGTCGTAATGCCGGAACATAACATGAATGGACATCAGGCTGAATCTTGCCTTCCGCAAAGCCCGGATCATATACAACCTTTCCATCTCCCGGGGGCCATAAATACGGTGCCCGTTCTCCGGGTCCCGCGGCACGGCGATTAAACCGTTTCTTTCCCAGCTCCTGAGCATATCCGGGGAGATATCCAACCGGTAGGCTATTTCTTTGGTTTTCCACCGCACGGTCGGGCCGGGCCGGTCAACGCCCCCGGTAGCCCATTCTTCAAGTAGCCGGGCGGCGATGGCGGCTTTCTCCCGCTCCGACACCACCAGGGCCAGGTGTTCCCGCGCCGCTTGTATCGCGGCCGCATAGCTGCCAGAAGCCGAAAGATGCAAAACCTCCAGGGCTTTGCTGCGTATTAACCCACCTAGCCAAGTGCTCTTGAAAGCCGCTCTTGCCAAAAGCACATGTTGCAGATGAATCTCGCCGTACTGCCTATAACCGTTGTTCGCCCTCGGCACCGGCGGAATGATGCCAAGTTTCTCATAAAGTCTTACCGTATTGGGATGGACGTTGCATTTAACTGCGATCTCAGCGGTTTTATAAGTTTTCATAGGTAAAGGCGATACTGAACCTTTCAAAAATTGAATGCATTAATCTTTATATTTAAAGCAACCGACATGTAATCATTACATATATTAAAATATTCCAAATGTTTTTAGGATTAAACATTATTGCTATTTTAACTCATTTTATTTTTCACTTCACAGTATATTCCATCGCCGGTCATCGCTGCTTTAAAACAACTATTATCGGATATACATTCCGCCCTGCTTAAATCCCCGGATTTCCAACGATTAATCAAATTAGGCTCTCTGATTAGCGGGCGGCTCATGGAGATGTAATCCGCAACTCCACCTTCAACCAAGCGCTCAGCTACTGAAAAAGAGCGCATACCACCAACCAGGATTAGCGGAATATCTATGGCATTCTTAAAATGGCGGGCCTCTTCACTAAAATAGGCCTCATCTTCCTCGGTTTTTACGCCAACCCGGCTGGGCGAAAGTTTTCCGTTCGTAAGCAGGCCGCCGCTCAATTCAATCGCGTCAAGCCCCATACCGGCCAGCATGCGGCCAACCTGAAGGGACTCTTCCAAAGTTAGCCCGTTGTCCACAAAATCACTGCAATTTAGTTTTATTAATACCGGGAAGTCTTCGCCCACGGTTTCCCTGATAGCTTTATACACTTGCATATGAATCCGTGACCTGTTTTGGATATCTCCGCCGTAGGCATCCCGGCGCCGGTTAAATGCCGGTGAAAGAAACTGGCTGAGCAGATAGCCGTGTGATGAGTGCACTTGAATACCGTCAAATCCGGCGGCCTTGGCCCTACCTGCTCCAGCGGCAAAGGCGGCAACCAACTCCCGTATATCCTGTTCCGTTATTTCATGGTATTTTTTGCCCGGCTCCTCCGAAACTACCAGCGGTGTTTGGCCGGTCAGTTTTTCGGGCGCAAATCTCCCGGCATGGGCAAGCTGCATGATAATCTTGCCGCCGCATTCGTGAACGGCTTTGGTCATTTCTCGAAGTCCGGGAATAAGAGCGTCATTATAAATACCCAACTGCCAGGGACCCGCCTGCCCCTCCGGCCGAACATAGGCATGGCTTGAGATAATTAAACCCACTCCACCTTTGACTAAGTCAACCATTGCTTTCGTGAGCATAGGGGTAACCGCTCCGTCACCGGTCGCCATCCCTTCCCACGTTGCCGAGCGAACAAAGCGATTCGAAAGCACCAAACTGTTAATTGCCGTTTGCTCAAACATTTTGCTCATTTTATCCCCCTCTTTTAAGTTAATAATGAATGATTCCCTTTTATTGATGTTTTATAACAGCATTTTACCATAATAAACTAACATTCAAAAATTACGGGGACACCATACTTAATTATTAATAATTAAGTAT
>JAKSCU010000482.1 GCA_022360435.1 Bacillota bacterium | reverse complement strand
GGGAACCGAATGAGTGCGCTTTTTTTATTTTCTGTGTTATATGGTTCGTTCAGTTATAGTTCATACGGCCAGGCCTGCAAACCGCCCTCCATAAATTTTACTTTTTCATAGCCGGCGCCTTTCAATGTGCGCAGGGCTTCGTAACTCCTTGTACCAAGGGCGCAAATAACAATTATTTCCTTGTCCCGGGGTATTTCAGTTATTTTTTCTCGCAGGTCGCCCAAAACCACCAGTTTAACCCTGTCGTCTTTCAAGTGGCGCATCTTGTACTGTGGCTCGGTGCGCACGTCCAGGATAACCATGTCGTCGCCGCGGTCCATTTTTTCTTTCAACTCGGCGGTGGTAACGGTCCGGGCCAGCCCGGCCACCTTGTTGCGAACAATGTTGGCGGTATGAGCCGCAAGGTCAATGGGTGTGGCATACGGCGGAGCATAGCCCAGGTCCGCTTCGGCCAACTGGTCCACGGTGGCGCCGGTGGAGATGGCTGTGGCGACAACATCGATACGCTTGACGGCATCGCCGAGTCCCAGAGCCTGGGCGCCCAGCAGCCTGCCCGTGCCGTCTTCTGTTACCAGTTTCATCAGCACCAGGCCGTGATGGGGATGATAATGCGTCCGGTCAAAAGCGTGGTTGACAGCGGTAATAACTTTGTAGCCGAGATCCCGGGCCTGTTTTTCACCCAGGCCGGTGCGGCCGATATTGAATCCCATGGTGTGTAGAACAGCGGTGCCAAGCACGCCGCCGAAAACGGATTTGCCGCCGGCCAGGTTGTCTCCGGCCACACGCCCTTGCCTGTTGGCGTAAGTGGCCATGGGCAGAAAGACTTTTTTGCCGCTCAACCTGTGAGTGGTTTCGGCACAGTCGCCAAGGGCGTATATGTCGGGATCGCTGGTCTGAAGATATTCATTTACGGATATGGCGCCGGTTTCACCAATATTTATTTCCGCCTGGCGGGCCAGCTCGACATTGGGACGCACCCCGACGGCCACTATTACCATTTCGGCATCTATGGTTCCTTTGTCCGTGACCACCGATGCTACGCCGCCCTTTTCGTCCCCCTCAAGTTTCAGCACCCGGGTTCCCAGGTAAAATTCAATTCCCTGGTCCGACAGTTTTTTAGCCAGCAGCCCGGCCATGTCCTCGTCCAGCATTCCGGGAAGAACCTGGTTTTGCATTTCCACCACTGAGCAGAACATGTGCAGTTTCATCAGTGCGTCGGCAGCTTCCAGGCCAATCAATCCGGCCCCGATAACAACCGCTTCGCCGCCCTCGGTGTCGCCCAGATATTCCTTGATCTGCAGAGCGTCTTCGGGGTGATTCAGCTTATATACCCCCTTCATGTCCAGACCTTCAATGGGTGGCACAAAGGGTGACGCGCCGGTGGCCAGCACCAGCTTGTCGTAGGGAATGGCGTACTTTGAGCCGTTTTCCAGGTTTTCCACGTGCACTTCTTTTTTAGCCCGGTCTATGGACTTGGCTTCGGTACGGGTCAGCACCCGGCAGCCTTTTTCCCGCCAGAAGAATTCTTCATCCCTGATCACCCCGTAGGTTGTCTCAAAGAGGTGATTATACTTTTGTACTTCGCCGGATAGGTAAAAGGGCATTCCGCAACCGGCGTAGGAAATTAAACCGCCCCGCTCAATAATGGTTATCTCCGCGTCTGGAGCCACCCGGCGGGCTCTGGCCGCTGCCTTCGGACCCGCTGCCACCCCGCCGATAATGACAATTCTTGCGCTCATTGACGACCCACCTTTTATTTTATTATACTTACGTATAAGATTAATACATTCAAAAACCTGAATAAATTTTAATTGGAAACCGCTAAACAAGTCAAGGGGACAATCAAGGGGAAACAAGCGGAAAAGCGTCACACGTGGGAGGAAAGTGGACACACCTAAATCGGAAGGGGCATAGGGCAAAGAAAAGGAGACACACCTCCGGCGAAGGCATGTCCCCAATTTGACCGAAAATTCTTGGAAAACACAGCTGATTCCCGCTTAAAACAAACTTTCCAAAGGGATTTGGCGTTGTCGGGAGGACGCGACTATTATATGTCGTCCTCCACTTTTCCTTCCAGGTTTTCTGATTCATCGGCGGTTTCAAAGGTGTCGTCGTTGACAAAAACAACATCGTCACAGTTGGGACAAGTTACCTCGATTATGTCTTCATCATCGGTGATTGCCGGATCAAATAGTACGGTTTCCCCGCAGCGCGGGCAATCCACTTCAACGTAATCCTGAAATTCGTCCCCTTCATTTAAATCATTTTCCAGAGCGTAGAGGTCATCGTCAAGGGTTTCAACGTAATCTTCCAATTGCTCCTGGGCATCTTCAAGTTCGGAGAAAGATTCGGCAAATTCGTTTAGAACAGTAATTATATTGTTTAAGAGTTTTCCTTCCTTGCTTTCTCCATCCAGGTTCATTCCGTTGGACAGGCCCTGCAGGTAGGCTACTTTCGACTTAAGATCGGACATGAACAAACCCCCTTTAAACTATAAAGAAATACTGGTAATAAAGGATAGTATCTCTCGTTAGGGGGTTTTCTAAACATTTATTTCATTAACGGCTTTAGACCCTTTTAATGTAATGGCCGTCCCGGGTGTCAATTTGCAGAACGTCGCCAATGTTGATAAAAAAAGGCACCTGTACTATGTAGCCGGTTTCCAGCTTGGCGGGTTTGGAGCCCCCGGAGGCGGTGTCCCCCTTGATGCCGGGGGCTGTTTCAACCACTTCCAACTCCACAAAGGTGGGCAGGTCCACACCGATGGAACGTTCCTGGAACATGAGCAAATTAATATTCATATTTTCCTTGAGAAATTTTACGGCGTCACCCAGTTCATCGACGCTCATGCTAAACTGGTCATAGGACTCCATGTCCATGAAATGATAGTCTTTGCCGTCGTTATAAAGGTATTGCACTTCCTTTCGCTCTACTCTGGCCCGGGGAATTTTTTCCCCGGCGTTAAAAGTTCTGTCCACCATGGCGCCGGTACGCATGTTTCTCAGCTTGGAGCGCACAAAGGCGGAACCTTTGCCCGGTTTGACGTGCTGGAAGTCCACAACCTGAAAAACATCGCCGTCAATCTCAATGGTCAAACCGGTTCGAAAATCGTTAGTTGAAATCAACTCATTCGCCTCCCTGAATTCCGGTAATACAAATTAAATTTCCACCAGGCTGTTTTTGGGCGCCTTTGTCAGCAAACGACAGCCGTATTTTTCCACCACCACGCTGTCTTCAATGCGCACCCCGCCGCGACCCGGCAGGTATATGCCGGGTTCCACGGTTACCACCATGCCCGCTTTAAGTACGGTGTCGTCCCGGGGCGACAGCCGGGGTCTTTCATGCACGGCCAAACCAACGCCGTGGCCTGTCCCATGGCCAAAATAATCGCCATAACCGTGCGCTTCGATCACGCTGCGCGCCGCCTTGTCCACCGCACTGGCCGTAACGCCCTCCTTTATCGCGTTCAATCCGGCCAGCTGCGCTTCCAACACCAGATCGTATATTTTTCGCATCTCCGGCGGCGGTTTGCCCAAGGCTATAGTTCTGGACATATCAGAATTATAATGGTTCATTACGACTCCAAAGTCAAGCATTATAATATCACCTTGGCGAATTTTTTTGGCCGAAGCTTCTCCATGAGGGAGGGAAGACCGGGGTCCGGAAGCAATGATAAAAGGGAAGGATGTGCCCGAAGCCCCCCGGCGACGCATAAACATCTCGAGTTCCAGCGATATGTCCCTTTCGCTGACACCGGGCTTTATGTGTCCGCATATGTAATCGTAACCCCTATCCAGCATGGCCATGGCTTGGGCAATGGCGGCCAATTCCGTCCTGTCCTTCACCTGGCGTTGCTCTTCTATCACACCATCCATAGGGAGGGTTTCCACCCCGGGCAGTTTTTCCCGTAAATTAAATAACAGCTTGCAGTTTATATAGTCGGTTTCAAAACCCAGAGTGTTGAAACGCAGTTTTTCTCGCAGTTCGGCAATGGCCGCCGGTATAGTTTCTTTGACAAGCACGATTTCCAAATGCGGGCTTTCCCTTTGGGCTTGTTCGATATAACGGAAGTCGACGCAAAGGTAAGAATTTGCACGGGCTACCAACAGTGCGCCGGTGCTGCCGCTGAAACCGCTGAGGTAATACATGTTTTCGGGCCGCAGCACCAACATGGCGTCGTGGCCTTTTTCAATCAGCACACGGGCCACTTTTTTCAATCGGCTTTTCATTTGATACCCACCGCGCCCCGGGCGGCAGTATTTGCCAGTGACGCCGCCGCTCGCAGGGCCAGCCTGTAACCGTCAATCCCAAGACCGGATATCTGCCCGGCGGCCACCGGCGCTATTACCGAATGCCGGCGGAATTCTTCCCGGGCATGGATATTGGACAAGTGTACTTCGATTACCGGCATTTCCACCGCCGCGACAGCGTCGCGCAGAGCGTAGCTGTAATGGGTGAAGGCGCCGGGATTGACGACGGCCGCCGAACAATGCTCGATGGCGGCGTGCAGCCGGTCCACCAGTTCCCCCTCGTGGTTGGACTGGAAAAAGTCCAGTTCAACATCAAGCTCAGCCGCCAGGGAAAGCAAGGAATTGTTTATTTCGTCAAGGGTGACGGTCCCATAAATATCCTGCTCACGTCTCCCTAACAAGTTTAAATTAGGTCCGTTCAAAACTAAAATTTTCAATTTGTCCACCTCAAAAAACACTGGCGATATTTTAACACAAAGACAACTGCCTGCAAATAACCGTCCCCCATGATCATTAGCCGCTGATGCTCATGCGGGAAATGCGCAGAGTTGGCGCTCCCTTACCGCCAAAGAACTGCAGGTCATCCCCCACGGCGTCGATATTTTTAATCAGTTCCACGATATTGCCGGCCACAGCCATGCCACGTACCGGCCGGACAGTTTTGCCGTTCTCAATCCACAGGCCCGAGGCCCCGAAGGAGAAGTCGCCGGAGATGGGATTGGCGGTATGCAGTCCCATTACTTCGGTTATGTAAAGACCGTTGTCAATTTCACCGGTGATTTGTTCCGCTGTCATTTGACCGGGTTGAACGAAGAAGTTGGTGGCCCCCACTTCCGGCGTGCCTTTAAATGAGGCGCGAATCCCGTTGCCGGTTGATTGCACGCCGTCCTTGGCAGCGGTGTAAGTGTTGTGCAGAAAACCCTTTAATACACCCTTTTCGATAAGCGCGGTTTTAGAAGTTGGCACACCCTCGCCGTCGAATGGCGCCGAAGCGATTCCATTGGCCAGGGTGCCGTCGTCAATAATGTTGAACAGCTCGGACGCCACCTGGTGGTCAACTTTACCGGCGAACAGCGAGCGTCCTTTTTGCACCGCTTCGGCGGAAAGCGCCGGGACCAGCACTCTCAAGAATCCGGTGGCGATATATGGCTCAAGCACCACCGGCGCTTGCTGCGTGACACCCGGTTTGGCTCCCAGCATCCGTACGGCCCGGTGGGCTGCTTCTTTTCCCAGTCTGGCGGGGTCGAGATTTTCCAGACGCAGTCTGTAATCAAAGGCAAATCCGGTTTGGCTGTCATCGCCGCCGCCGGCAACCAGGGCTATGTACATGCCGCAGTACGCCCCCGGGTAGTGAAGGGAGACACCTTGGGAATTAACCAGAGTAATTTCGGTTTCACCGTCCTGGTATGTGGAACTTTCCACTATACTTACCCGTGGGTCCACCGCCCTGGCAGCATTCTCCATAACCCGGGCCATTTCTATTTTATGTTCCACGGTGGCGGTCCCGATGGCGGGGTCGAGCAAATCCATCTGCGGGTATTTTGCGGAGGGACGAGTCAGAGTGCGCCGGGGCTCGGGTTCGGCAAAAGACGCGTTGGCCAGGGCTTGTTTGATCATATCATCAACCGCGGTGTCACCCAGGTCGGTGGTAAAAGAGAACCCGGTGCTGCCGTCGACAAAAACCCGTATACCCATCCCCCTGTCGCCGGCCAGTTTCATTGTTTCCACTTCTCCGCCGCGCACTTCGACTACCATGTTTTTTCCATTGCTTATGTACGCTTCGGCCATCTTGGCGCCCAGTTGCAGCGCTTTATGCACGGCGTTTTCGGCAGTTTTTTCATACAACGATGGCATTGCTTTTTTCGCTCCTTTCGATACATGTTAGTATAATTCAATAAAAAATAAACTATTCCTTTTTGTGCCAGAGCTAATTAATTAACAGCGTGATAAAGGTTGCAAATAAAAAAAGCGCACTCATTTGGTTCCCTTCGCGTGCGCTTTTGCCCTTGAATCCGGCCATTAATATGGCCGGGTATACTTTCCTAAGAGTATGAAAATAACTGCCTGCCGGCAGTTTAATGCATGAAACATGAACTGGTAGTTAAGGCTATCAGGTCTTTTAGCGTTACCGGGGCCAGTTCCTGCACCGAAACTTCAATCACCGAATGGGGATCCAGCATGGCCAGAATGGCTACTTTTCCCCCGGTATGCTGGTTGGTATAGAAACCGATAATGCAAAAACTGGCCTCTTCGTCACCGACTTTTCTGGTGACAATATCACCAATTTTCATTAATAAAAAACCCCCTGCAGGAAATATGCTAAAATCCGGAAATAATTTGGGCATATTCCGGCCGCTCTTATATATTAACAGTTTCCACGCTTTACATTTACAGCATATGCCCCGGCGCCGAGAGTTGTGTCACCAAAAGATTGGCAGTTATACAAATTGGCCCTTTGAAATGTTTTAACTCCGTTTGCAAATATTGTTTATTAAATGAATAAAATTTATATCCCGTGTCAACATAATAACTAAATTGGACTTCGAGTATAAAAAAGATTCCGAGGTGATGACAAAGTGGATTTTAATTTTCCCTCCATAGCCAAAACCGACTGGCAAACCTGGAAAAACTACTTGCGGCAAGCGATGGAATTTGCCGACGAACTGGGCAT
>JAKSCU010000479.1 GCA_022360435.1 Bacillota bacterium | reverse complement strand
TTTGTAAATACAACCCATATTCCTTAGGGGGACACCACATTGACATCTTTTAATATTACCGCTATTTGGGATAAAACCCTGGAACAACTGAAAACAGTCCTTAACTCCCAATCATACGAAACATGGATTAAAGCCATACAACCCGTGGCCATTAAAAACAATACTTTTTACATAGGCGTACCGGATCATTTCTCCAAAGACTGGCTAAATAACAGTTACGCCCCGCTTTTTATGGATATAATCAGCCAAATAACCAACCAGGAAACCAATGTGCAATTTATATTACAAGAAGAATTTAGTAGCGTAATTACTCAAAACTACATCCAAAATACCGATAGCGACCTGAAAGATTCAACTCTAAACCCACGTTTCACATTCGACAATTTCGTGGTGGGAAACAGCAACCGATTTGCCCACGCCGCCTGTCTGGCTGTTGCCGAATCTCCGGCCAAAGCATATAACCCTTTGTTTATTTATGGTGGCGTGGGTTTGGGCAAAACCCACCTTATGCACGCCATTGGTCACCTGATTAGGGATAACTTTATCAACAGCCATGTGGCTTATGTTACCTCCGAAAAATTTACCAATGATTTAATTAGAGCCATTAGGGAAGAAAAAACTGTGGATTTTAAAAACAAATATCGCAGTATGGACATTCTCCTTATTGACGATATTCAGTTTTTAGCCGGTAAGGAACGAACACAGGAAGAGTTTTTCCATACTTTCAACACCCTTTACGAAGCCAATAAACAAATTATTATCTCCAGCGACCGTCCGCCCAAGGAAATACCAACTTTGGAAGACAGGCTGCGCTCTCGGTTCGAATGGGGCCTTATCACCGATATTCAACCACCGGACTTTGAAACCAGAATCGCCATATTGCAAAAAAAAGCTCAAGTGGATAGCCTGTATGTTTCGGATGAAGTAATTAATTTTATTGCGGATCGCATTCATTCCAACATCAGGGAACTGGAAGGCGCCCTGATCAGGGTGGCGGCGTATAGTTCATTAACCGACAAACCCATGAATAAGCATATGGCCGCAGAAGTGTTGAAAGACATGCTGCCCGCAAAAAAACCAATTCAAATAACCATCCCTTTAATTCAAAAACAGGTGGCGGATTATTTCGGTATCAAAATAGAAGATTTAAAATCCAAAAGAAGAAACCGGTCCATCGCTTTTCCACGCCAAATTGCCATGTACCTGTGCAGGGAAATGACCGACAATTCCCTGCCCAAGATAGGCAAACAATTTGGCGACCGGGACCACACCACCGTATTGCACGCTTATGAAAAAATAGCGCAGGAAAAAGATAAGGACGCCACCCTTACCCAAGCTATCAATACCATCAAGGAATTAATCCAGGGCTAAAGAGGAACTATTAACAATTACCTATCAAAATAATTGGTATCTGATTAACTTATACACAAGGTAATCAACCGTCTTATGGCGGAGCCGTTCTCTTTTTGTCGAACTTACTAACATAATCACAAGGCCTACTACTACTTTTACAATTAATTAAAATATATTATGATAATAAAAATCATTTTTTCGGAGGAAACCGGCATGCATTTTACCGCTTTTAAAAATGACCTGAGCTCAGCAACCCAAATAGCCTTGCGGGCTGTTTCTCAACGTAATCCTCTTCCGGTACTGTCCTGCCTTTTGTTTGAAAGCCAGGAAAACAACCTTACCGTAACCGCCACGGATTTGGAACTCGGTATTTGCTGCACCATGCCGGTGAAAACTTTAATTAACGGGGCGGCCGCCCTACCAGGTAAATATGTGTCCAGCTTTTTTGCCCGACTGCCGGAAGCAGATATCGATGTGATTACCGATCTTTCCACCAACGCCACCACTTTTTCCTATGGTAATTCAGAAATGGTGCTGCACGGTTTTCCCACCGAAGAATTTCCCAGGTTTCCGGCCATGCCCGAGCAACCCTCCTTTAGTATTGGCCAGGATGTTTATAAAAAAATGTTGAGCAAAGTACTTTTTGCGGTCGCATACGATGAACACAGGCCGGTCTTTAATGGTGTAAACATAAGAATATCCGCCGACGGCATGTTGTCCATGGTGGCCACTGATACAAGAAAACTTGCTTTTTGTGAGGAAAAGGTGGAACACCTGGCCGGACAGACAATAAATGTTATTGTGCCCGGAAAAACTCTTATTGAACTAATTAAAATTTTGGAAAATACCTCGGACGAATTTAATATTTATATAACTGATAGCAAGATTTTTTTTCAAATTAGTAATATTTGCCTGGTGTCCAGGCTAATTGCCGGACAGTACCCTGATTACAATATAGTTATTCCCGACGAGTACATTTGCGAGGTTAAAGCGCCGGTGGAAGATTTGATCAATGCCGCCGAAAGGGCCATGCTCCTTGTAAGTGCCAGGAGAACAGTTTTTAATATCAAGTTTCAGTCCGGCGCGTTAATGGTTTATTTTAATTCTGAATCCGGTAGAATTAGGGAAGAGATAGGGGTTGAGTTTTCCGGAACCGATATTGACGTTGGATTTAACGTGAAGTTTTTTATTGATTTGTTAAAGGTGATGGACACCGAGGAAGTGATTATTAAACTTAGCGGAAATGACAGCCCGGCGTTATTTAAACCGGTGGGTAGGGATGACTGCTTTTCAATATTGGTGCCGGCCATATCCAACGTTTAAGATAAAAGGGGACACTGTAAAACCTTATTTCAGCGCCCAAAAACTCGCTCGGCATACAGGCGAAAAACTAACAACAATTCCATTTTTAAAGTTTGTTTGGCAAGGGAAACTAAACCAAATTTAAACCGACTTCTGGAACAACCGCTTAAAGGTGATGATTTTTTGACCGACAATAATACTGAAAATATTTATATAAACGGAGAGATTAAACTGGACCAATTTTTGAAGTGGTGCCGGGTTGCTTCCACCGGGGGGCAAGGCAAATATTTAATTCAGAGCAATATGGTTACGGTTAACGGCCAAATAGAAATCCGCCGGTCTAGAAGTTTAAAACAAGGCGACCTGGTGAAAGTGGAAAATGTGGGCTCATTCCGTGTTGTAAACCGGTAGGGGGACTCATAGTTGTTCCTTGAAAAAATAGAACTTGTGAGTTTTCGCAACTATATTCGGCTAAGCGTCCAACCCCACCGGGAATTGAATTTTATTACCGGTCGCAATGCGCGGGGAAAAACCAACTTTTTGGAGGCTGTTTTTTTTGCCGGATCGGGGGCGTCTTTTCGCCATAACGACCGGAATATGATCAGGTGGGGAGAAGATTACGCAAGGGTGGAGGCTGTTTTTGGTTTAACCGGCGGTGTTGTGACAGTTAAGGCCGAGATTCAATCCGAAGGCGGGAAAAAACTGCTGGTTGACGGTGCCGGCGGCGGGCGGCGGCAATTACCGGGTCGTTTCGGTATTGTTTTGTTTAGGCCCGACGATTTACAGATTATCAAGGGTTCGCCTTCGCAAAGAAGGGATTTTATCGATAATGACCTCGGGCTTATCGAACCGCTGTACAGGGACGCTTTGACCAAGTATCGCCGAGTGTTGTTTCAGCGAAACAATTTACTTCGTACAGTTAGAGAGAACAGCGTCGGGGCAATGCAAGTTTGGAATGAACAGTTTTACCGGTACGGCGCGCAGTTACTGTTAATGCGTATGCGGTTGTTAAAAAAGTTTTTTCCCCTGGTTTGCCAAAGTTACCTCGATATCGCCGGGGACGGCGAAAAAATAGAGATGAAATATTTGTCCACGGTAAAGTTATCGGGCGAAAAAGCCGTGGAACAGATAATTAAGGATTTTGCCGCTGAAGGAAAAGCCAGGGAGCGGGAAGAATTATATAAAAAGCAAACCGTAGTCGGCCCGCATCGGGACGACATGGTTTTTTACCTGGATGGCAAAGATGTGCGGCAGTTTGGTTCCCAGGGCCAGATAAGATCTCTGGTTCTGGCATTGAAAGCCGCACAAATGCACATGTTCCATCGTGAAACGGGCGAGCAGCCCATACTTTTATTGGATGACGTTTTAATGGAGTTGGATGCGGCCAGGCAACAATATCTAATGCATAATATTATTGGCGGTGGCAGGCAAACATTTGTAACATCCGCTACCGGAATAGAAAATTTTTGCCGGCAAAAGGGTAAAATATACTTGGTTGACGGTTACGGCATGAAGGAGGTATAGATATGTTTTTACACCTTGGCGGTGACGTTATCGTGCCCAAAAAGGACATTGTGGCAGTTTTGGACATTAGGTCCAGGTTGTCGGCCACAACCCGCGAGTTTTTGCAAACAGCCGGTGAGGAAGGGTTTATAATTTACACTACCGAGCCGGGTAAGGAAAAAACATATGTAATCACCAGCAATGAAATATATTATTCACCCATATCTTGCACCACTTTGAAAAAACGGGCCTTATCGTCGTACTAGTACCGGCAGAATCTTTTTTATTGATATATAATCATATATTGTTTATTGTCATAGCGAAATGGAGGGCCGTTTATTGTTAGAAAACGAAGTTAGATACGGCGCAGAGGAAATTCAAGTTTTAGAGGGATTGGAAGCGGTCCGGCGCAGGCCGGGTATGTATATTGGCAGTACCAGCGCCAGGGGATTGCACCACCTGGTTTTTGAAGTTATTGACAACAGTATTGATGAAGCCATGGGCGGTTACTGCGATCAAATTGAAGTCGTTGTGCATCCGGACAATACTGTGACGGTGGTGGACAACGCCCGGGGTATCCCGGTGGAGATACATCCCAAAATGGGGTTGCCCGCCGTGCAGGTGGTGCTTACCGTTTTGCATGCCGGCGGTAAGTTTGGGGGCGGTGGCTATAAAGTTAGTGGCGGCTTGCACGGGGTGGGTTTATCGGTGGTAAACGCTCTTTCCCGGTGGCTGGAAGTGGAAGTGCGCCGGGAAGGTTTTGTGTATCACCAGCGTTATGAACGGGGAATGGCGGTTACCGAACTTGTGAAAACAGGCAAATCCAGGTCGACGGGGACGCGGGTTACTTTTAAACCCGATCCCGAGATTTTTGAAGAATTGGAGTTCAGCCAGGATACTCTGATCCAGCGCATCCGGGAACTGTCTTTTTTGACCGGGGGCGTGCGGATTTGTTATAAAGACGAGCGAACCGATGTGGAAAAGGTTTATCAGCATAACGGCGGCATCAAGGACTTTGTGCTGCATATCAATCGGAACAAAAATGCGCTGCATAAACCTGTTTTTTTTGAAGATATAAAGGACCAAATTATGGTTGAAGTCGCGTTGCAATATACCGATGGTTATGTGGAAAATATCTTTTCTTATGTTAATAATATTCATACTATAGACGGGGGCACACACGAAACCGGTCTTAAAACCTCTTTAACCAGGGTGATTAACGATTATGGGCGCAAGTACAATTTATTAAAAAACGGCACTTCGGGATTGATGGGCGAAGATATCAGAGAAGGGCTAACGGCGATAATCAGCATAAAGGTTCCGGAACCGCAATTTGAGGGACAGACCAAAACCAAGCTGGGCAATAGCGAGGTTCGCAGCGTGGTGGATGCCGTGGTGTCAGAAAAACTGAGCACTTTGTTAGAAGAAAACCCCACTATTGGTCGCAAGGTCCTGGAAAAATCAATTAACGCCGCCAGAGCCAGGGAGGCGGCCCGTAAAGCGCGGGAATTGACCAGGCGTAAAAACGCGCTGGAAACTTCCACCCTGCCGGGAAAACTGGCGGACTGCTCCGAACGGGACCCTTCATTAAGCGAGCTGTTCCTGGTGGAGGGGGATTCCGCCGGCGGTTCCGCCAAACAGGGCCGAGACCGACGCTATCAGGCCATCCTTCCCCTGCGGGGTAAAATATTGAACGTGGAAAAGGCCCGCATGGATAAAATATTGAGCAACGAAGAAATAAGGGCCCTGATTACCGCCTTGGGCACCGGTATCGGTGCGGATTTTGACATATCCCGGGCCCGGTACCACAGAGTTGTCATTATGACCGATGCCGACGTGGACGGTTCCCATATCCGTACCCTTTTGCTGACTTTCTTTTATCGGCACATGAAGCAACTGATCGAAAGCGGTTACGTATACATTGCCCAGCCGCCCCTTTACAGGGTACGCAAGAGTAAAGCCGACAACTATGTTTTTAATGATAAAGAACTGGACGAACTGTTGAAACAAATCGGGCGGACAAATGTATCCATTCAAAGATACAAGGGTCTGGGGGAAATGAACCCGGATCAGTTGTGGGAAACCACTATGAACTTTGATACCCGCACCGTGTTGCGGGTACAGCTAAAAGACGCCATAGAGGCTGACCAAATTTTTTCCATGCTCATGGGTGACAAAGTGGAACCGCGCCGGGATTTCATCCGGGAAAACGCCCACCAGGTTAGGAACCTGGACGTTTGATAAATGGTTCATTGGCGGGCAAAAAATGTATAGCCCGTTTTTTATTTTGTTTAAAGCAATTGCACAGGTATTACCCTAGCATATCAAGTAAATTATATTATAAAATATAAATTTTACCATGAGGTGAGCAAGTCGTGCCAGCATCGACAGGAAAAATTGTTGCCATTGATATAAATCAAGAAATGAAAAGTTCTTATCTTGATTACGCTATGAGTGTTATTGTGAGCCGGGCCTTGCCCGATGTAAAAGACGGCTTGAAACCGGTGCACAGGCGCATTCTTTACGCCATGCACACTCTGGGGGTAACTCCGGAAAAACCCCACCGCAAGTCGGCTTATATCGTGGGTGAAGTAATGGCCAATTATCATCCCCACGGGAATGATGCTATCTATAATACCCTGGTCAGGCTGGCCCAGGATTTCGCCTGCCGCTATCCGCTGGTGGACGGGCACGGGAACTTCGGGTCCGTGGACGGGGATGCTCCCGCTGCTATGCGTTACACCGAGGCCCGGCTGGACAAAATTGCCGTCGAGATGCTGGCGGATATTGAAAAGGAAACAGTCGACTTTATACCCAATTACGACGAAAGAGGCAAGGAGCCCGTAATCCTGCCCTCCCGCATACCCAACCTGCTGGTCAACGGCTCCGCCGGCATCGCCGTGGGCATGGCCACCAATATCCCGCCCCATAATCTTGGGGAGGTAATTGACGGGGTGGTAATGCTCATTGACGACCCGGAAACCGAAATCGATGACCTGACCAAGGCAATCAAAGGACCTGATTTTCCCACCGGCGCCATCATTATGGGCCGGGACGGCATTCGTTCCGCTTTTCAGACCGGCCGGGGCAGCGTAAAAGTAAGGGCCAAGACAGATATTGAATTTAACGGCAACAAAGCCAGCATCATAATCTCCGAACTTCCTTACCAGGTGAACAAGGCTCGCCTGGTGGAAAAAATTGCTGAGTTGGTCAAGGAGAAAAAGGTAGACGGCATTACCGATCTGAGAGACGAGTCGGATCGGCACGGCATGCGTGTTGTGATTGAATTGCGCCGGGACGCCACTCCCAAGGTGATCCTCAACCAATTATACAAACACACCCAAATGCAAGAAACATTCGGAGTGATTATGCTGGCGCTGGTAAACGGTCAGCCCCGCATTTTAAATCTGAAAGAAACGCTGCATTATTATCTGCAGCACCAGAAGGATATTATCACCAGGCGTACCCGGTACGACTTAAATAAGGCTGAAGAAAGGGCCCATATAGTCGAAGGGTTGCGTATCGCCCTGGATAACCTGGACGAGGTAATTAAAGTTATCCGCGGCTCCCGCACGGTGGACCAGGCCAAAAACCGGCTCATGGACCGATTCGGGCTCTCGGAAAAGCAGGCCCAGGCTATCCTGGACATGCGGCTGCAACGCTTGACCGGGCTGGAAAGGGACAAGCTGGAAGCGGAGTATAAGGAATTAATCAAAAAAATCGAGTATTATAAGTCGGTACTGTCCGACGAAAAGATGGTGCTGGGGATTATCCGGCAGGAAATACTGGAGATTAAAAACAAGTTTGGCGACCCGCGCCGAACTATGATTTCCAATGAAGGTATTGATTTTGTGGATGAAGACCTGATTCCCGAAGCAGATATTGTAGTCACCATGACCAATCAAGGGTACATCAAGCGCATGCCTTTGGATACTTATCGCAGCCAGAGGAGGGGCGGCCGGGGTATCCACGCCATGGGGGTCAAGGAAGACGATTTCCTCAGACACCTGTTCATTGCCACCACCCATCATTATTTTCTGTTCTTCACCAACCGGGGTAGAGTGTACCGGTTGAAAGGACACGAAATACCCGAATCCGGACGGCAAGCCAGGGGTACGGCCATTGTTAACCTGCTTTATATTGACAAGGAGGAGTATATCACCACGGTGATTCCCATCAGGGAATTCGTGCCGGATAATTACTTGTTGATGAGCACCCGCAGCGGCGTGATTAAAAAAACATCCCTGAGCGACTACGATTCATCCCGCCGTGACGGAATCATCGCTCTTAACCTGGACGAGGGGGACGAATTGGTCAATGTGCTGCTCACCGACAACACGGGGGAGGTGCTCATCGGCACTAGGCACGGTATGGCTATTCGTATCACCGAGGATGACGTGCGCACTACCGGACGCGTGACCCGGGGGGTTAAAGGTATTTCACTGCGGAAAGGAGACCAGGTGGTTTCCATGGATCGGGTGCGGGACGGAAGTGAACTGCTGGTAGTCACCAATAACGGTTACGGCAAGCGTACCAAACTGGAAGAGTACAGAACCCAAGCCCGGGGCGGTCTCGGGGTTACCAATATCAAGTGCACCGAACGCAACGGCCATGTGGTATCGCTGCAGGTGATCAGGCCCGAGGAAGAAATATTGATGATTAGCCGCGACGGTATTATGATCAGGCTGCGGGCCGGTGAAATATCTTTGATCGGACGTGCCACCCAAGGCGTGATGCTGATGAAACTTGCCGAGGGTGACTATGTGGTGGCGGTGGCCCGGGTGGTCAGCGGCGACGAGGCCGGAGAAGATACCGGCCGGTGATTGGTTGGGAATGGTCCGCGTGGAACCGTACCCAAGGTTCTTTGCGTCCGCGCTCGGCTAAATGGATAGTTGGTGCTTGCATGCTGTTACAGTGTTATAATCCGGAGTGTCGGGCGAGTTCGTTCAATATATAAATGCCATTGGCAATCTAAGAATACCAAACCTCTTTAGCGAGCCGATTTTTTTTGAGTGTAGAAGCGATTAAATATTGACAGAGAAAAAAGAGTATGCTAGTTTAAAGGAGTTGTCTTGCTAGCGCGAGTTGGTTATCTGGAAGAAATTGATG